>JAYVHZ010000418.1:0-4434 GCA_043770645.1 Undibacterium sp.
TTAAAAGACATGCTGTTTGTGATGAATGAACTGGCAGGATTGGATGAAATTAGTGCCTTGCCTGGTTGTGAAGACGCAACGGCCGAAACGGCAGAGGCCATTCTTGAAGAGAAAGCGCGTTTTACGAGTGAAGTAATCGCTCCTTTGAACTGGGCTGGCGATCAAGAGCCAAGCTATTGGAAAGACGGCCAAGTATTCACCACGAAGGGCTTTAAAGAAGCCTTTAAGATGTTTGCTGAGGCGGGTTGGCAGGGTGTGCAGCATCCGACAGAATTTGGTGGACAAGGCTTGCCAAAATTGGTGGCAACGCCGTGTATAGAAATGCTGCACTCGGCGAATTTGTCTTTTGCGTTGTGCCCATTATTGAGCGATGGCGCAATCGAAGCCTTGTTGACTGCTGGTAGTGACGCCGATAAAGCGACTTACCTAGAGAATTTGGTGTCAGGTAAGTGGACAGGCACGATGAACTTGACCGAACCTCAAGCAGGCTCGGATTTGGCGATGGTGCGCACGCGTGCTGTGCCACAAGGCGATGGTACCTACAAAGTATTCGGCACCAAGATTTTCATCACTTACGGTGAGCACGATATGGCAGAAAATATCGTTCACTTGGTATTGGCTCGTACACCAGATGCCCCAGAAGGCGTGAAAGGGATTTCTCTCTTTATCGTACCGAAATTCTTGGTAAATGCAGATGGTAGTCTCGGTGCGCGCAATGACGCACATTGTGTATCGATCGAACATAAACTCGGCATCAAAGCGAGTCCAACGTGTGTCTTGCAATTCGGTGATAACGGTGGCGCTATCGGGACTTTGGTCGGCGAAGAAAACCGTGGCTTGGAATACATGTTCATTATGATGAACGCCGCACGATTTGGTGTTGGTATGCAAGGCGTGGCCGTTGCTGAGCGAGCGTATCAAAAAGCGGTTCAGTATGCGAAAGATCGCGTTCAGTCTCGTGATCTGGCTGGCTCACCAGGTCCGGTAAGCATCATTCATCATCCTGACGTGCGCCGCATGTTGATGTCCATGCGCGCACAGATTGAAGGTTCACGCGCTTTGGCTTATGTCGCTGCTGCGATGAGCGATAAGGCTCATCATCACGCAGATGCAGAAGTGCGCAAACAAAATCAGGCAGCTTATGAATTTTTAGTGCCTATCGTTAAGGGCTGGTCAACCGAGTTGTCATTGGATGTTACGTCAACTGGCGTGCAAGTGCATGGCGGTATGGGCTTTATCGAAGAAACTGGTGCGGCTCAGCATTATCGCGATGCGCAGATTTTGACGATCTATGAAGGTACGACCGCGATTCAGGCAAATGATTTGGTGGGACGTAAAACCTATCGTGATGCTGGCGCTGTCGCGAAACATTTCATCGCGCAAGTGCGCGCGACAGAGGCTGAATTGCTCGCGACTGGTGATGTAAATTTGAAGGCAATTGCAGTGCAATTGGGAATCGGTGCACAGGCGATGGACGAGGTGGTTGACTTTGTCGTCGCTAATTTCAAGGCCGATATCAAAGCCGTATTCTCTGGTAGCGTGCCGTATTTGAAATTATCTGGTGTGGTATTGGGTGGCTGGCAAATGGCGCGTGCGGCTTTGATTGCACAAGCGAAATTGCAGTCAGGCGAGGGCGATGCGAGTTTCAATCAGGCTAAAGTCGCGACCGCGCGTTTCTTTGCTGATCACGTCATGAGTACGGCGCAAGGATTGCGCACCTCGATTGTGGATGGTAGCACTGGTGTAATGGCTTTGACGGAAGATCAATTTTAAGATTGAGCTTTGATCTTGCAATTTAAAAAAATGGCGCGAAGTTTTTAGCTTCGCGCCATTTTCATATTTAACGATTGCAAGTTGTTTAGCCGTACGCGCCACCTGTGTAAAGTAGGTCAAATCCGCGAGCCATCACGAATAATAAAGAAATCGCGCCAAGGCCAACACTGAAAACTAGCATGATTGCTAGTGGCCAAGAGGAGGAACTTTGTTTTCCTGAGTTCGCATTAAATTGGGCATCCCAATGTTCATCTGATTTGAGACCTAGTACCAAGCACATTAATATGCTGATTAAAAACGACAACATCCACGGTGCAAAAGTCACAAAAAAATTCAAATTGAAGTATAGCTTTGAAAGCATCAAAGACAGCGGTAGGCTGATGAAGTGCAGCCATGCAAAATTATCGCGTTTGCCGTATAGATAAAAACGGTGCCCACCAAGACTGCCCAAAAGCAAGCAAATTAAAACGGCTAGAGTCTTATTTTTATGTGAGTTTGTTGTCATAATAAAATTTTTAATGCATTTAGGTAAAGCGCGATTTTATCGGATTTGCTGTCATACGTCGTAACTCATTGTTGTTGATGCTGGAAATGCTCTGACATTTAAAATTCTTTGCTCGAAGCGATAATCATCTAGTAAAAAATCAGGTAGAATGCTTGGTTTTACAAAGCCACCATTGAATAGTTCTTGCGAAGTTACTGCTTTGCAGGCTATAATTTGCGGCTTTTTCCGTCCTTTGACAATTTTTTGGAAATATTATGGTCGTTATTCGTTTAGCTCGTGGTGGTGCAAAAAAGCGCCCTTTCTACAATATCGTTGCAGCTGATTCACGCAATCGTCGTGATGGTCGTTTCATCGAACGTATCGGTTTTTACAATCCAGTAGCAACTGGCAATGCTGAAGAAGTTCGCGTTGCTGCAGATCGTTTGGCTTACTGGCAAGGCGTAGGTGCACAATTGTCACCAGCTGTTGCTCGTTTGGTTGCTCAAGTAGCAAAAAAAGCAGCTTAATTGTCTGCTTTAACTGAAGTAGGGCAGGCAGTGCAAGTATCTGCAAATCAATCTGCTCCTGATGATTTAGTCATAGTTGGCTATGTCTCAGGGGCATTTGGTCTTCAAGGGTGGGTAAAAATCCGTCCTTATTCGACCACTGCGGATGCCTTGTTGGATGCACCCCTGTTATGGTTGGAAAGTGTGGCGCAAGCTGGTGTTGCTCCGAATCTGCGTGAAGTCAAGCGTCTGAGCTCTAAGATTCATGGTGAAGATGTGGTCGCGAGATTAGACGAAGTGCCAGATCGCACAGCTGCAGAAGCCTTAAAAGGCACTGTAGTCAAAGTCTCTCGTCAGGCCTTTCCTGTGCTTGAACAAGATGAGTTTTACTGGGTCGATTTGATCGGCTTAGCAGTACAGAATTTACAAGGTGAAGACCTTGGCGTTGTCCGCGCTATGATGGACAACGGTGCGCAGTCAATCTTGCGGGTCGCGGCCAGCGATGTCCCCGAAGCAGAATTGATGAAGCATGAACGCTTGATTCCTTTTGTCGATCATTTTGTTAAAGAAGTCGATACAGAAGCGAAAAAAATCGTGGTTGACTGGGGTAGTGATTATTAAGTTCCAGTTTGAAAAGAATCGCAGTTGTTCGTATTGTGGAGCGTGATGGATGCAATTTGATGTCATTACGCTGTTCCCCGAAATGTTCGCCGCGATTACTGAATCAGGTGTGACGCGACGGGCATTTGAGCAAAAAAAATGCGCATTGGAGTTTTGGAATCCACGTGATTTCACGACAGACAAGCATCGGACTGTGGACGACAGGCCTTATGGCGGTGGTCCAGGTATGGTGATGATGGGCAAACCTTTGCAGTTGGCCTTACATGCGGCAAAAGCGAGACAGCAAGATTTAGGATTTGCAAAGCCTAAAGTGCTGTATCTCTCGCCACAAGGCAAGCCTATGAATCACACCCGTGTGATGGAGTGGGCAGAGCAAGATGGTTTGGTTTTGTTGTGTGGTCGTTACGAAGCAGTTGATCAGCGATTGCTTGATCGCGAAGTTGATGAAGAAATCAGCCTCGGCGATTTTGTGTTATCCGGTGGTGAATTGCCAGCAATGGCTTTGATGGATGCAGTGATTCGTCAATTGCCTGGAGTCTTACATGATGAAGCATCGGCGGTCGAAGATAGTTTCGTAAATGGTTTGCTGGATTGTCCGCATTACACCAGACCAGAAGTTTTTGAAGAACAATCTGTTCCGGCGATCTTGATGGGTGGCAATCACGCGGAGATCGCAAAATGGCGACGTCAGCAATCCTTATTGGTGAGTTGGCAGAAGCGCCCAGAATTAATTGAGCAAGCACGCAAGTCGGGTTTGCTAACTAAGGCGGATGAGCAATTTTTAAAATCGCTGAATCCGATTTGAGCGATTTTATCGCTTTGGCCTTAGTAAAGAATTCGTTACTTATGTACGAATAAAACATGCAAAATTTTTGCATGTGTTTAGAGTGAACCAAAGAAGCAATGAGTTCACATGTTTAACCCCATCCTCTACTGAGCAAAGTTTTATAGGCGTCAGCAAGATGGTATCTGGAGTGATAAAAATGGATTTGATCCAAACATTAGAGCAAGAAGAAATTGCTCGCTTAGCAAAAAATATTCCTGTGTTCG
>JAYVHZ010000419.1:0-5288 GCA_043770645.1 Undibacterium sp.
AAAATGCCAGATCAACACGACCACGCAAGGACGGATACATCTGCGCCACTGGCACGCCGTCTTCTTTACGCGAAGTAATGGCTGTCAATTGCGCTTGAGGATGTGTCGCTAAAATTCTAAGCAACTCTACGCCCGTGTAACCTGTTCCACCAACGATACCGATTTTGATCATTTTTGTCGTCCCAAACTAAAGGTGATGCCATTAAGTAATTACGCGTGCATTCTAGCAGTCGAAACCTGATTTCCCAATAGACGATTGTTTCTGTTTACCGTCGGGCAAAGCATTTAGGGCTTTCGCCGCAAAGGCGCAGAGAACGCAGAGTTCGTTGTGATGCGTTTCATTGAGTTTTATAGTAGCGCCACGGAGACAGGCTCTGACATACTGTCCATCGAACAAGCTGAGACACGCCAAACCAAAATCAAAAAATCTCTGCGCCCTCCGCGCCTCTGCGTCGAAAAGATGTTTAATTACACGCATGAAGACGAAAAAAAACCGCCAAAATTTGGCGGTTTTTTGTTCCAGCAACAATCTGCAAAAAGCAAATTAACGCTTGGAGAATTGCTTTGCGCGACGTGCTTTGCGCAAACCAACTTTTTTACGTTCAACTTCACGAGCATCACGAGTAACGAAGCCAGCTTTGGACAATTCAGATTTCAAAGTTGCATCGTAGTCGATCAAAGCACGTGTGATACCGTGACGAACCGCGCCGTATTGGCCAGATTCACCACCACCGTGTACATTGATCATGATGTCGAATGTTTCGAGGTGATTAGTCAACTCGAGTGGTTGACGAATAACCATCAAGCCAGTTTTACGAGAGAAATATTCGTCAGCTGGTTTGCCGTTGACAACAATCTTGCCGCTACCTGTTTTCAGGAATACGCGAGCAACTGCGCTCTTGCGACGGCCAGTTCCGTAGTTGTAATTACCGATCATGGCTATTCCTTAGATGTCGAGTACTTGTGGTTGCTGAGCTGCATGCGGATGCGTTGCATCTGCGTACACTTTCAACTTCTTGATCATTGCGTAACCGAGTGGGCCTTTAGGCAACATGCCTTTAACAGCCTTCTCTAATGCGCGACCTGGGAAGCGAGCTTGCATTTTTTGGAAGTTCGTTTCATAGATACCACCTGGGTATCCAGTATGACGATAGTAAATCTTGTTCAGAGCTTTAGTACCAGTCACGCGCAGTTTAGCTGCATTAACTACGACGATGAAATCGCCCGTGTCGACGTGTGGAGTAAATTCTGGTTTATGCTTGCCGCGTAAACGGAGTGCCACTTCGCTGGCAACACGTCCGAGAACTTTGTCTGTCGCGTCAATCACGAACCAGTCGCGCTGAACCTCATGGCCCTTAGCGGAAAAGGTTTTCATGTTGAATCCTAAATAAAAAATATTAAAAACACCCTGATTTCGGTGGTTCTGCTAATAGTGCCTAGCAGACGCTCCCTTGTTAAATTCTCCCCTGGGCGAACAGAGAGTCGGAAATTATAGTATTTTCAAAGACTTAGTGCAAGCACTGTTTAAGTTTTAGGCAAATTATCAGGAGGCATACCCTGTAATTAGTCGCCTAAAGACATCACCAATACGGCACAGAAGACAAAAAAGGCAAAAAAAACCCGAAGACTTGGCTTCGGGAATAAGTCACTTGTGTGACGGAGGAGATGCGTGAAAAGATCAAAGACAAACTCACACGAAATCTGACTTTGCATAGTAGGCGAATCAACTCAGTTAAGCTAGAGAAACTTAATTCCATCTGGAAAGTATCGAAATTCGCCCCACCAAAGTAGCGAATATCGTACTTTTTTATGAAGTTGCACAACAAAACCCAAGAAATAGTTCTGAAGTTTTACATCAAAACAAGTTCTGTCACGACTCAGTTACAATACAGAAGTTTGTATAAATGCCCACACGGAGGATAAAAATGGAAGTTAACATAGCCTGGACCGGGACTTCCGGCATGAGCTTTTTAGCAAAGACTGGATCTGGTCATGCCGTATTGATGGATGGCGCAGTCGAAGGTGGTGGGCACAATCTCGCCCCCCGCCCAATGGAAATGGTCTTACTCGGCACTGGCGGCTGTTCGGCTTATGATGTGGTATTGATTTTACGCAAGGGGAAGCAAGACGTACGCGGCTGTGAAGTCAAGCTCAGTGCAGATCGGGCGGAAACAGAGCCGAAAGTGTTTACGAAAATTCACTTCCATTTTATTGTAACTGGTCGCAATCTCAAGCCTAATTTAGTCGAACGTGCGATTGCACTTTCACATGAGAAATATTGTTCTGCATCGATCATGCTCGCTAAAACTGCTGAAATGTCCCACAGCTATGAGATTATTGAAGATTTAACACTCGCATCAGAACACGAAAAGACTGAATCGACAAACTGAATCGTCGCATACCCAATAAAAGATGTTGGGTTGTCACCCACATCTTTTATGACTTATTGACAGAAATAAAAATCAAACTCGATCTATTAATCTCACGCAAGATCGTCACGAGCAAAAATTTCTTTATACGAAGTATAGAAAGAGCAATGCAAAACCACGAGTACCACAAGCAAAATTGGTATCAACAACAAATTCAACACCCCAATCACACCTGGTATCAAACTTGCTATTAATCCTAATACTACTGGAACAAAAAACAAAATCCCTATCCAAACAATAAAATATGTAATGAAAGCAACGCGAGCACGCCAAACGGCAAAAAAACTATAGAAAATAGCCTTACCTACACTCATTCCATGCCACATAATCAGTGGTGCGGCAAACCAGAGTGCCATCATCGCCGGAAAATAAAAGAGCCGAGCTAAAAGCAGACTAGTACCGACCTTCGTTTCAAGCAGGGCTTTTTCATTAATCATTCGGCCATTACTCATAAAATCCCAAATGACCCCTCCGTCGACCGCCATAACCAAAAGAAAAGAAAGCAACAGCGCCAATAGCTGCAACAAGCCCAACAGACACAATGGTTTAAACACAGGCGTCCGGAAACCTACAAAAAGTGCTCTTGGCGTAAATGCCTGATTCTCGTCCACATCCCTACAGACATGCATAAAGCCCATATTGAGAACTGGTGCCAGCATCATGAAAAAAACAATTCCGATTTGAGGAATAGCGAGCATTCCAAGTAAACAAAAAACAAACCCCATAAACGAGAACAACACTTCAAATGGCTTCTTTCTAAACAACTGGACAGCATGCCTAATCCAAAGCCCCCCTGAAACCGCATTAATTGTATTCATAAAATTGAAATCAAATTTATTGAGGCAAAAGTGGCACGTAATCAGATAAACGCAAACGCAAGATCCGTTCGAAATGTGTGGGATCATGCGGCGTCAGCATTTCGGCATCACGAGGTTTGTAAAAGTCATAGACGCGCGACAACCAAAAACGGAAAGCCGCCGCACGCAACATCGCCTGCCAAGATAAAGCCTCTTCCGCCGTAAATGGCCGCACCGCATGGTAGGCGTTTAGCATCGCATGCACGCGCGCAAAATCTAACTCACCGGTATCCAAATCAATGCACCAATCATTGATCGTGACAGCCACATCAAATAGCCAAGTGTCGCAACCAGCGAAATAAAAATCGAAGAACCCAGTCAATTTCTCGTCATCGAACATCACATTATTGCGAAACAAATCAGCGTGCACAGGGCCTTGCGCCAACGCTTGGTAGGTCGGCGTCAATGCAAACGCGGACTGAAAATCAATTTCATCTTGCATCAACTGACGATTCTCTTCCGATAAAAATTCCAATACTTTAGGCACAGTGATTTGCCACCAATCGAGCGAGCGTAAATTAGGCTGTTGAATCGCAAAATCACGTCCAGCTAAATGCATTCGTGCCAGCATCGTCCCGACTTCTGCACAATGTACAGGCTGCGGGTCCATTTGCGAACTACCATGCAGCTTACTCACGATGGCAGCAGGCTTGCCATGCAAGGCAACACATAACTCACCATCTGCGTTAGCGATCGGTGCGGGTACCAACACACCACGATCAGCCAGATGGCGCATTAACTTCAAATAGAACGGCAATTGTTCAAAATTCAGATTTTCAAAAATCGTCAGAACATATTCCCCGTGTTCTGTATCGATAAAAAAATTACTATTTTCAATACCTGAAGCAATACCACGAATACTTAGTGCCTTACCGAGCGGAAATTGCGTCATCCAGGCGGCAAGGTCTTCCAGTGTTACCGATGTAAATACAGCCATGTCTATCCACTATGAATTATTTTTTCTCTGCCGGCATCGAAGCCGACGCTGCGCTTGCTGCGACTGCAGAAGCGGTGGTTGATGCAGCTTTCGCTGCTGGAGGCGCGACTGATTTGGTAGAGCCAGTCTTTGAAGTGGAATACGGACCTGGTGACAAAACTGGCAAAGACTCGACTTCTTTCGTTTCTTTCTTGCCGCCAAACTCCATTACTTTCCATTGCGCTGCGCGATTAGCATCACCTTCTGGGGTACCTTTCGGCGCATTATTTGGTTTTACCGTGTAATTGCTATTGCCAGTGCGAACCTGGACTTCAGTTACTTTGCCATTGTCTTTACGTTCAACGGTTTTTAATTTATTGCTATCCGGCTTAATCAATTTAATATCAGAGTCTGGACCTTCTTCCAACTTTTCCAATTTTGGTGGCGGTGGTACGCTCTTTTCTTGTGCAAGAACCGTAGTCGATGCCGAAATTGCAAAACAGGCTGTCAATATAGTGGTGACTAAACTGGTACTTAAGGTCAATACGCTTTTCATGATTTTCACTTTAGATTCAATCGTTCAATAGAAATACAAATAATTGGCTAGTATTGTAACAAAGGCCGAGCCTTCATAGCAGGAAAGTAATCGACAACGACTATGTTTTGGAATAGGGACAATGCTTAGTGCCAACCCCATGCGTTTGCCCTATTTAACTCCGAGTGTCTGCTTCAAATTTAGTGATCGCACCATTGCCAACAATAAGTCACTACGAATTAGCCGCAATGGTGTTCGCTACACTTTATTACAGCGCGCTCAATTCCAATCGTACCTTTATTGTGGATGCAAATGCAGGAGCCGAAGCGCCAACGCTACTTTTGAGCAAATGATAAATCAGACTAAGACCTCCAGAAGTGACGCCGCGCCATCTACCACCCCACCTTGTATTCACACTGACATTCAAACGCAATAAGCAAACCCTAGCCTATAAGGAGGTATCAGGAAGCTCTGCCCCCCCCACATCATTAAAAAAGCATCACTAGTTTTAAATTAACTGTTGCATCCTCAAATAAAATATGTAGTTTTAC
>JAYVHZ010000420.1:0-5413 GCA_043770645.1 Undibacterium sp.
CTGAAGGCGTTTGTTCAAACACGTTTTCTTCGACGATATCGATTAAGCCGTTGACTTCACTAAATCGCTCATTGATAACTTGTGCTTGATGCGGTAAAGGAAATAGGACCGCTTCAATATTTTGTAATAAGATAGTATTGAGCTGGGTGACCGCCTTTGCAGCCCAATAATAGCGCTGCATCAAATATTCACTAGCGCGTCGGGATTCGGTAGTCTCAAAACCAAAGGTGGCGGCGATGGCAGTTTGCAGATCAAAAACTAAGCGATCCTCGCGACGCCCAGCTTGTATGTGTAGACGCACGCGTATGTCTTTGAATGCGCGTTCATTGCGTTTAAGTTGATGTGCTTCAGTCGCGGTGATCAAGCCGTGTGCTGCGAGCTCTGCCCAAGAGTCGCCGAGTTTGGCTGCTTTTGCTACCCACAAGATGACCTGTAAATCGCGCAAGCCACCCGGACTTTCTTTGCAGTTCGGTTCTAGACTATACGGCGTGTCTTCGTATTTGACGTGACGCTGATGCAGTTCCAATAGTTTCGCTTGAAAGAACTGCTGAGGATTCATCGCCTCATCATAGCGCGTCTTAAGTTCGCGAAAACTATTTCGACTACCTGCCAACAAACGTGCTTCGAGTAATGCTGTTTTGACCGTGATATCGGCCGCGGCTTCGGTCATACACTCGTCTATCGTGCGTATGCTATGCCCAATGTCTAGACCGATATCCCAGAATATTTGCACCAGGTTCTCGAGTTTTTCTCTGAGTTCTTTATCCGGATGATCAGTTAGTAGAATCAAGACGTCTACGTCAGAAAATGGAAATAATTCACCACGTCCATAGCCGCCGACGGCGACTAAAGCGAGTTCTTTTGGAAAGTTAAAACTCTTCCAGATATCGCTTAAGTTAGCATCGACGCAGCGACACAAATCTTTGAGTAGTGTTTCAGCCTTCGGTTTATCTTTGAAGGATTGAATGATGATTTGCTGTTCGGCCTTTAGCTTTGCTTTGAAAGCCATGGCATTCGCGATGGCTGTTTTCATTAGGCTTCGATTTGTGCAGTAACTTGTTTTGTGATGAATGCAGGTGGTGGCGGAGAGCCAGCGGACAAAGTTAAAACCTCATAACCTGTTTCCGTCACTAAGATCATATGTTCCCACTGCGCTGACAGACTGCGATCTTTGGTCTTAATCGTCCAACCATCGTTCATTTCACGAATTTCACGGCGACCTGCATTGATCATAGGTTCTATGGTAAAAATCATGCCTGGTTTTAATTCATCTAAAGTACCTGGACGGCCATAGTGCAAAATTTGTGGTTCTTCATGGAACACTTTGCCTATGCCATGACCGCAAAATTCGCGTACCACGCTGTAACCCGCTTTTTCGGCATGCTGTTGAATGGCATGACCAATGTCGCCTAAGTGATTGCCGGGCTTAACTTGTTGAATGCCTAGCCACATGCATTCAAAAGTGATTTCGTTCAAGCGTTTTGCCAAAATCGATGGTTCGCCGATGAAAAACATTCGACTATTATCACCATGGTAGCCGTCTTTAATTACAGTAATGTCTAGATTAACGACGTCGCCATTTTTCAATACTTTGTCGCCTGGAATGCCGTGACAAATGACATCGTTGACTGATGTGCAAATCGCTTTTGGATAAGGTGTGTAGCCAGGTGGGCAATAATTTAATGGCGCAGGTATCGATCCCTGCACGTTGGTCATGTATTCGTGACACAAACGGTCGAGTTCGCCAGTGGTGACGCCCGCTTTGACGAAAGGGGTAATGTAATCAAGGACTTCAGATCCCAAACGACCGGCAATGCGCATGCCAGCAATATCTTCAGCGGTTTTAATGGAAATAGATGACATGCGTTCTCTGCAATCAGAAAGTAAATAATGGGGGGGATTAGAGGAGTTTAAGCGTGAATTATAGACGAGGAGTAATAAGCGCGTTGTCACCTCTAAAGAATAAACCCCATTTTTCACAAATTTATTTTGGTCTTTTGCGCGCTTCAAGTGAGCGTGCAAGTACGGATGACGTTTGAGTTTGTCTCCATACTTGATCAAAGTGCCTGTTTCAGGTTAGAATAGATGGTTAGCTTGAATAAATTGCATGCTAATTAAAAGTAGTGGTAAATATTTTGTTTCTTAAAGATCGAATCTGGTCGAAAAGGGTGTTTCTCTTCTAGTATAAAAAGTTGAGGGATCACTGACTCGATTCAAGACCTAACCCTGGAGTTATTATGTCTGTAACAATGCGTGAAATGTTAGAAGCTGGTGTTCACTTCGGTCACCAGACCCGTTTTTGGAATCCAAAAATGGCACCGTACATCTTCGGTCATCGCAATAAAATCCATATCATGAATTTGGAAAAAACATTGGCGATGTATCAAGAAGCAATGAAATTCATCCGCCAATTGTCCTCTAATCGTGGTACGGTTTTGATGGTTGGTACTAAGCGTCAAGCACGTGAGTTGATCGCTGCTGAAGCAAACCGTGCTGGTATGCCTTTCGTAGATCAACGCTGGTTGGGTGGTATGTTGACTAACTTTAAAACAGTCAAAACATCTATCAAGCGTTTGAAAGATATGGAAGCTTCTATTCAAGACGGTTCTGTAGAGAAGTTGTCGAAAAAAGAAGGCTTGATGTTTGAACGCGAAATGATCAAGTTGCAAAAATCTATCGGCGGTATTAAAGATATGGGCGGCGTTCCTGATGCGATTTTCGTGGTTGACGTTGGTTACCACAAAGGCGCGATCACTGAAGCAGCTAAATTGGGTATTCCAGTGATTGGTGTGGTTGATACTAACCATTCTCCAGCTGGCGTTACTTACATCATTCCTGGTAATGATGATTCTTCTAAAGCAATTGCTTTGTACGCTCGTGGCGTTGCAGATGCAATTTTGGAAGGCCGTGCAAATGCAGTGAATGAAGTGCTTGAAGCGATTAAGCCAAGCGATGAGTTTGTTGAAGTAGAACAGGCTTAATTTCGCGCCGGTGCTTTTAAAGTAAGCGCGGCGTTTGAAAAGTAAAAAAGGGGCCAACGCGTGTTTGCCCCTTTTTTTAAATCGAATTTATATTGAAATGTGCATCTTGTGATGCAATGAATTAGGAGAGAAACATGGCAGCAGTTACAGCAGCGATGGTAGGCGAATTACGTGCGAAGACAGATGCACCAATGATGGAATGCAAAAAAGCATTGACGGAGGCGGAAGGTGATATGGAGCGTGCGGAAGAGATTTTGCGCGTTAAATTGGGTAGCAAAGCTTCTAAAGCAGCTTCTCGTATCACAGCAGAGGGTGTGGTTGCCTCTTTTATCTCTGGTGGCGTTGGTTCTTTGGTAGAAGTTAACTGCGAAACTGACTTCGTTACTAAGAACGATGATTTTATCGGTTTTGCAAACAAAGTTGCTAAATTGATCGCTGACGCAAATCCAGCTGATTTGGCTGCATTGGCTGCATTGCCATTGGAAGATGGCACAGTTGAAAGTATTCGTGCTGGTTTGATCGGTAAGATTGGCGAAAACATGTCTATCCGTCGTTTCCAACGTTTTGAATCTGCAGCAAAAGTCACTTCTTACTTGCACGGTACACGTATCGGCGTGGTAGTCGAATTTGACGCTGCTGATGAACAAATCGGTAAAGACGTAGCGATGCACATTGCAGCGATGAAACCAGTTTCTTTGTCTATCGAGCAAGTTCCTGCTGAACTGATCGAGAAAGAACGCTCAGTGGCCTCTTTGAAAGCGGCAGAATCTGGCAAGCCAGCTGATATCGTTACTAAGATGGTTGAGGGCTCCATTCAGAAGTTCTTGAAAGAAGTTTCTTTGTTGAATCAACCGTTCGTTAAGAACGACAAGCAAACAGTTGAGCAAATGTTGCAAGCTGCTGGTGCATCCGTAAAAGCATTTACAATGTTCGTGGTGGGTGAGGGCATTGAGAAGAAGCAAGATGACTTCGCTGCAGAAGTAGCGGCGCAAGTTGCTGCTGCTAAACAAGCTTAAGTTGAATTAAAAAGAAAACGGGCCGAAAGGCCCGTTTTTTTAAGAGCAGTATTTAAGAGTGGTATTTGTAGTATTGGCAGTAAAATGAAGAATCGTGCTAGTGCAAGCGATTATCGCAAATGTTTTATTTCAAGGTTTATCTTAGTTCTCTGAACTCGGAGTAATCTTCGCAGAATTTTTGCAATAATCTCTTCCCAACTTTAAAGGAGCCCAGATCGTGACTAAACCAGCTTATAAGCGTGTGCTTTTAAAACTCTCTGGTGAGGCTTTAATGGGTGATGATGCCTATGGCATCAATCGCGCTACCATTGAGCGTATGGTGGCTGATGTCGCCGAAGTTTCCCGTATGGGCGTAGAGCTGGCCATTGTAATCGGTGGCGGCAATATCTTTCGCGGTGTAGCACCGGGTGCACAAGGTATGGATAGAGCCACTGCTGACTATATGGGCATGTTGGCTACAGTGATGAATTCACTGGCACTGGGCGATGCTATGCGTCAAGTTGGTGTCACTGCGCGAGTAATGTCAGCTATCGCGATTGAGCAGGTGGTTGAGCCTTATGTGCGCCCTAAAGCCTTGCAGTATTTGGAAGAAGGTAAAGTGGTGATTTTTGCTGCTGGTACTGGTAACCCTTTCTTTACGACTGATACGGCTGCGGCCTTGCGTGGTGCAGAAATCGGTGCAGAATTGGTCTTAAAAGCCACCAAAGTTGATGGTGTCTATACAGCCGATCCAAAAAAAGACCCAACCGCCACCCGCTATACCACCATTTCTTTTGATGAGGCGATTTCGCGTCATTTGCAAGTGATGGATGCAACTGCTTTTGCTTTGTGTCGCGATCAGAAGTTGCCGATTAAAGTATTCTCTATTGTGAAGCCTGGTGCTTTGAAAAATCTGATTATGGGTGGAGACGAAGGTACCTTAGTCCACGTATAATGCGCCGTTTCGGATTGCATGGTGATCTTTGTTGATTCACCAAACTTAATTTGTTTTGAGGTCGATGAGAGCGTAAGCTCTCATTCTCATTTAGTTCAGGAGTAAGTCATGACAGTTGCCAGTGTTAAAAGTAGCGCCGATCAGCGCATGCAGAAATCGATTGAAACCTTAAAGGCAGATTTGTCCAAGGTCCGTACCGGTCGCGCTCATCCAGGTATTTTGGATCATGTGATGGTGGATTACTACGGTTCACCGACGAATATCTCACAAGTTGCCAATATCACTTTGATCGATTCTCGTACCATCGGTGTGCAGCCATGGGAAAAGAAAATGTTGACCGTGATTGAAAAAGCGATCCGCGAATCCGATTTGGGTCTGAATCCAGCCTCACAAGGCGATTTGATTCGTGTGCCGACCCCACCATTGACAGAAGAACGTCGTAAAGAAATGGTGAAGTTGGTTAAGACTGAAGGCGAAGACGC
>JAYVHZ010000421.1:0-5918 GCA_043770645.1 Undibacterium sp.
GTTACGACCAGTTTCCTTGGCGCGGTACATGGCGATGTCAGCGTGTTTTATTAGGAGCTCTGCGCTTAGTCCGTCGTTAGGGTAGACCGCCACCCCTATGCTGCAAGTGAGAAAAAATTCATGTTGCTCTAAGACCAAAGGCAGTGCTACCGCATCCATAATTCTCTGTAAGACTTCAATACCAGTGCCATCTTCTGCGTAATTTGGCAGTACCAAAATGAACTCATCGCCGCCCACGCGCGCCACGGTATCAGCATCGCGCGCGACGGATTGCAGGCGCATCGCTACCGTTTTGAGCAAGGCGTCGCCCGCCTCATGACCTAGCGTGTCGTTGATAAATTTAAAGCGATCCAAGTCAACAAACAAGATCCATACCGGTAATGTATTTCTTTCGGCATCAGCAAGTGCGTGTGTCATTCGTTCGCGCAAGAGATTTCGATTAGCCAGACCAGTTAAGGTATCGTGCTTTGCTTGAAAGTCTAATTCGGCTTCATAACGCATCACAGCAGTGATGTCATATTGCGCGACTACAAAGTGGATGATGACACCATCATCATCTTGCACAGGCGCGATAAACAAATCATTCCAATACCCTGTCCCATCTTTTTTATAATTACGTAGCAGGGCATGTCCTTCTCGTTTCTCGCGCAAGGCGGCACGAATTTCTTCCATGTTTTGCTGATCTTGGCTATTGCCTTGTAGGGATTCCAATCTTCTGCCCACCACATCGTCAGCACTATAGCCAGTAATGCGCTCAAATGCGGGGTTGACATATTCAATTGCATAGTCAGGTGCATTGGCACTGCAAATGATGATCGCATTCGATGAGACTTCAATGACACGTTCGCGCAATCGCAAGGATTCTTCTGTCGTTTTTCGCAGCGCTTGATTTTCGGATAGTCGTAAATTGGCAAACTGCAGCGCAGTAGTGTGTTCAGCAAGACGCTCGACACACACACGCTCTATTGTTTCAGTGCGCGATGCCACAACATAAACATAGGCAGCGATCAGCAGGCTAGATAGAAAACCGCCTAGTAGCACAAATAGTGAGCCACTGTTTGCCGTGGTGAATATCGTCGCTGCCCGTGCTATTTCTATGTGCCAGGGTTGGTCGCCTATCTCAAAGTTTGCGCTGAGCGGGCTGGATTGATCAAATAACAACCAGCTTGGGACTAGCAACGTGCTACCGGATGGTGTCAGTGCAGTCCCATTTCGAAAAGCTAGATTATTTTTGTCAGCCGTGTTACTGGCGTAGACGCTGATCGTTAAATTGGATAGTTGTAACAATCCTGCCTTATTGAGGATGGTATCGAGCAAATCATCGACACGAAAAACAGCGGCGGTCTCGCCTATCGTCGCGCGTTGACGTGCGTTCGCCGTGTCTAGTGGCGCACCTTGAAGGTAAACTGGCGCCAGCACCAAGAAGCCGGTATGCCAGCCTTTGCGCTGCGCCAGTGAGAGTAAGCCGGTAGCGGTGACCCTGCCTGTCGTGCGTGATTGGGTTCGTGCTTTTATCTGATCCTTTGTCAGCAAAGTATTGAGCCCTAATGCCGCTTCATTGCCAGCGATCGGCTCGATATAGTCAACCACGTTGTAACTATCCCTGTTTTGAGCGCGCTGTTGAACTCCATCGACAATTTCGGTGATACTAAAATCACGATTATTTCGTCGCATCATGGTTTCGTAGGCATGCCGGTCAGCATGCATAATCATCCGTTGGAAACTGAGCGCCTGTATCTGGGGATAGCGTTCTAAAAGTGGCGTAGTAAAAACATGAAACTGCTCTCGCGTAACGACGCCGACAGTTCGAAATACCTGGTTCAATACCACCAGTTGTTCGACCGCATCTTGCAAACCGCTGGTGACCGCTGCTATGTGCAGATTGGCACTTTGCTTGAATAGGACGTTCTGACGTTCTGCTTCGACTTTGCGGACCGAGGCGAAAAGGAGTGCAGTTAAACTTAAACCGATCAAAAACGCCAATATGGCCGAGACAGAAACGGAAAAGTGGATACGATGAAAAATTTTTTGCATTCAATACCCCAGCAGAAGGATGTCTGTCTGAGAATAGGGTCGTGCAGACAGCCGCATACCTGAATTCTAAATGGCTTGTGACATTAACTATGTACGTTGCCGTACATAGTCCGCATTAAGGTGAGTAAAGAATGGGTGTTTGTTAATGGGGTCGAGTTTTGACATGCACCTTTACCGAGGACTGTTAATCTCGTAAATGCGTGATCGCTAAACTTGAACCCATAACTCGTGCTTAGCTGAGTCGGATGTTCGGACTTAATTAGTCCTGACCAACACAGATCAGAAAACTACATCTGCTTGAAATGATGCAAATAGCTACGGCTCACTGGCAATTTATCGGTGCGGCCTTTCATGAAAACGGTGGCTGTCTCGTTCTCTCCGCGCGTCACATGGCTGACCATGTTGATATTCACGACCACTGAGCGATGCACTTGAATAAAATGCGTACCGTCGAGTTGATCTAGCAATTCCTTTAGTGAACTCCGAATTAAGGCTTCAGCGGGTTTGCCATCTTCGCCGCGCCAAGCGATTAAGGTGTATTTTTCGTCTGAACGCAAAAAATCGATATCAGCCACGGGGATCATACGCAAAGACTGACCGACCATGGCTTTGATCCAACGTAAAGGTTCGGGTGCAGCTTTCTCTTGCATCCGGGCTTCTAACTTATCCAACAAGAGGTCGATATCTGGTGCTTCTTGTGATGTGCCAATACGTTCTCGTACGCGTGCGACTGTGTCGGCGAGGCGCGCTGGGTCTACAGGTTTTACTAAATAGTCTAAAGCGCCTTGGGTAAAGGCTTCTACTGCATATTCACTATACGCCGTGACGAAAACCAGATGCACACCACGACCCAGTTGACGTGCTGCTTCGATGCCTGTCATGCCTGGCATATGCACGTCCAGAAAACACACGGTTGGTTTGAGCGCTTGATATTGCTCGACCGCTTCGCGTCCATTGCGCGCTTCTGCCACGATTTCTAATTCGGGCCAGGCCTGCGCCAACATGCGGGTTAATGAACTGCGCAATAGTGGTTCATCATCGGCGATAAGTGCGGTAGGGCGGGCTGAGGTCATGTGGATCCCCTATGATAAATTGGTCGTTGTCGTATCCAGTTGCGCAGGAAAATAAATTTCTGCAAGAAAGCCATGCGGTTCAAGTGCAGTCAAACTGAGCTGTGCTTGATCTGCAAACACCAATTGTAATCGTTCACGCAGATTTGCCAAACCGGTGCCTAGGCCCTTACTCCCTTGACCTCCGCTTAAGCCGACGCCGGTATCGCGCACTTGCGCCACGCAACGATCATTTTGCATCTGCACCGTGACATCAATTCGACCACCTTCTTCACTCGGATCAATACCGTGGCGCACCGCATTTTCTACCAACGTTAGTAATGTCATGGGCGGGCACGGCACCTGTAGTGCTGCATCATCGACATCGAAAGAAAACTGTAATCGATCTGGCATACGCATGTGCATTAATTCTAGGTAAGCACGTACTAATTCTAACTCTTGTTTTAAGGTACTTGCTGCACTATTTAAATTCGGAACCGCAGCGCGTAAATAGGCAATCAAACTACCCAATACCTGCGATGCCTGCGACGATCCAGAGTCGACCAATTCTCTTACATTCGCCAAGGTATTGAATAAGAAATGTGGTTCTACCTGCGCTTGCAATAAACGCAGACGAGAATCAAGGGCATCACGTGCTAATTCACTACGCTCTAATTCAAACGATAGCGCCTGTCGCTGGGCGTGTCCAGTGATTTGGCGATACAAAGCAGACATCGCAATCCACGGCGAAACCAAGAGTCCTGCAGCGGTCAAGGTACCAAAACCAAACAGTTTTTTTGCATCGGCCGACCAAACACTTGGACTTGAAACGGTTGTCAATGAGTAAATTAATGCGGCTGAAAATGGCACGACGATCGCGACGGCAGCGACTTGCAATACCCAACGTGCCATCCAACTCGGTAGCTGCCTGGGCCAACGTTCAACTAGGCCAAATGCCGACAATTGAATTAAGCCGAGCATCAACAACCGCGTTGGCGGCAAGAGCCATGATGCATGAAATATAGGCAGCCAAAACAGACTAAGAATAAGACTCGCAAATAAAACCACTTTGAGACGCGGCCAGCCGTACATAGAGGGAGGCGCAGACAATGCGTTTGATAATTCTTTACTATCCATGATGTAAGCCTATACGAAGGATGAAAACTTGCCGCCCTAATTACCTTGGGTGCAAACTAGGAACAGGCAGAGTTTATCCTGCTTGTTTAAATACCGCTATTTCTACTAGACGGTTGACGCTCGGCGATAGTCAAACGACGTTATAACTTGACCAACTGCGGCTAGTATGTTTAGCCTTGAATCAAAGCGATGATATAGCGGGAGGAAGTCCATCACCCAATTGCCGCTATCACGACTTGCCGTCGAGTGCCGAGTTTCAATCTGAGGTCGTATCTTAATCACTTCTTACTCACCTATTACTCACATAAATAGGTGATAGTCGGCGCTTACAGAATCAGCGTAGGTGCTTGGAATCAAGGCAGTGGCTGCGACACGGTCAGCAGCGAAAATCATCGCCATAGACCGCCATTGAATCCACAACGTCCGTCATTTATCGCCATCGACTCAGAGGGTTTTGTCGCTAGCTTTATTCGAAAGTTGGGCTGGTAAATTGATTTCTGCAAGAAAGCCATGCGGTTCGATTGCCGTCAAACTGAGCTGTGCTTGATCTGCAAAGACCAAGTGTAATCGTTCACGCAGATTTGCCAAACCGGTGCCTAGGCCTTTGCTCCCTTGACCTCCACTCAAACCGACGCCGCTATCGCGCACTTGCGCCACACATCGATCATTTTGCATCTGCACCGTGACTTCAATTCGACCACCTTCTTCACTCGGATCAATACCGTGGCGCACCGCATTTTCTACTAAAGTCAGCAAGCTCATCGGCGGACACGGCACCTGTAACGCGGCATTATCGACATCGAAAGAAAACTGTAATCGATCTGGCATACGCATGTGCATCAATTCGAGGTAAGCGCGAACTAGTTCCAGTTCATGCCCCAAGGTGCTTGCTGCATTATTCAAATTCGGAACCGCAGCGCGCAAATAGGCAATCAAACTACCCAACACTGTCGACGCCTGAGAAGATCCAGAGTCGACCAATTCTCTTACATTCGCCAAGGTATTGAACAAGAAATGTGGTTCTACCTGCGCTTGCAATAAACGCAGACGTGAATCAATGGCATCACGCGCTAATTCACTACGCTCTAGCTCAAACGATAGTGCCTGTCGCTGCGCTTGCCCATTGATTTGGCGATATAAAGCAGCCATCGCTATCCATGGTGAAAACAACAGACCGGCACCGATCATCTCACCACAGCCAGCTAGTTGTTTTGGCACTTTGTACCAAGGGATGGGGTCGCCAAAGTACATCAATGTATAGGCAAGGGCAGCCGCAAATGGAACCACGATCGCCACCGCCGCCACTTGAAGAACCCAACGCGCTACCCAACGGGGCAAGCGTTTTGGCCAGCGCTCAACAATCCCAAACGCCGTCAACTGGATCATGCCAATCAAAGCTAAGCGGACAAAAATCGTAATCCACCAAGACGCCCAAGTGAACTTCATCATAATACTAAGAATGAGGGTCACCACTAAAACCACTTTGAGACGCTGCCAGCCGTACATTGAAGGTGGTGTCGACAACGCGTTTGATAATTCTTTGCTATCCATGATGTAAGCCTATACGAAGGATGAAAATGAGCTGCCCTAATTGCCTTAAGTGCCTTAAGTGCAAACTAAGAATAGGCAGAGTTTACCTTGCTTGTTTGGATTAGCTATTTCTACTAGATGGTTGACGCGCGGCGATAGATAGACGAC
>JAYVHZ010000422.1:0-6926 GCA_043770645.1 Undibacterium sp.
TCCTCAAGATCCATCAGTCAGTTCTGCGTCTGGACACCTTAATACATCGATTTGGGAGCGATGTATTTAGCCTTGGATTGCGAGTCTTTATAGCTTGGCAGTTTCTTAAATCTGCCACATCTAAATTGATCGATTGGCAGTCTACCCTTGAGTTGTTTCGCGACGAGTATCAAGTGCCTATTTTATCTCCAGAGTTGGCCGCTTATGCGGGAACAGGCGGGGAGTTGATTTTTAGCGTGTTATTAATCATTGGATTGGCGTCGCGCCTGTCAGCTTTGGGCTTGTTAATGGTGAATATTATGGCGGTTGTCTCTTACCCTATCTTGTGGAGTCTTGATTGCCCTGCAGCGTTGAATGATCATTTTTACTGGGGCATCTTGCTGATTGGCTTGATGATCTTTGGTGCGGGAAAATTTAGTTTCGATCAACTACTTCAAGGCTTTCATAAAGCGCGTATTCGTTCTTCGTAAAGCATTTTGAAATTGTCTGGTTAAAGGCTTTGCTCGATCAGTTACAATGGAGAGATTGCATTATTAATTACTCTATATGTTTCGAGCGATTCGAATTTTTATTTTACTGTTTGTTCTCGCCGCCGTGAGTTACTCGGGGTATCGAGCAAGAACCCAATCGGTGGAATGGAAATATACCTTAATGGTAAATGTCTATCCAATTAATGGCGATGGCAGTTCCATTAGCGATGCTTATATTCATTCCTTATCGCTAGATGAATTTGAATCTGTTGAGAAATTCATGCTCAGCGCTGCTGAACAATATGGCAAAAAACAAAGTGCATCGATACAGATTCGATTGCAAAATAAACTGAACCATAAACCTCCTGCGCCACCAACTGATGCCAATGTATTGGAGCTTATGTGGTGGAGTTTGCAGTTTAGGTGGTGGGCTTATCGTCACGCAAAAGTTCAAGGTCCTGGAACGCAAGTTCGGTTATTTGTCCAATATTTTGATCCGCAAAAAATACAAGTTCATCGCTCGACTGCTTTGCAAGAAGGCCTGATAGGAATAGCAAATGTGTTTGCCAGCGCTGACATGCGTGAGAAAAATAATGTTGTGATTGCACACGAGTTCTTGCATACTTTAGGCGCGACAGATAAGTACGATCTGAATACCGATTTCCCTAGTTTTCCTGATGGCTATGCCGAGCCACAGAAACAGCCTTTGCACCCACAACGTTTTGCCGAAATTATGGGTGGGCGATTGCCATTGAGTGAACTTGATGCGGCAATTCCTCGCCATTTGAATAGGGTAGTGATAGGTACAAAGACCGCGCAAGAAATTAATTTCTTACCTAAGCCGAATTGATCCATCGTTGAACTAAAAGGTATAAAGCATGAGTTCTCCAGAAATGTTGCTAGATGTTTTACGCACGGAATTGCGTCGAGTGGGCATGACATATAAGCAGCTTGCCCGTTTGATCGAAATGAGTGAATCGAGTATCAAGCGTATGTTTGGGCAAAAAGATATGACCCTATCGCGCATGGCGCAGATCTGTAAAGTGTCGGATATTTCTTTGGAAGATGTTTTGCGGCAGGCTGCTGATGTCACGCCACAAGCTGATAATCTGACTTTGGCGCAAGAGCGTGCCTTGATGGATAATCCTAAATTATTATTGGTCGCAATTTCATGTCTCGGACATTGGACTTTTGAACAAATTATTGAGACTTATACGCTGACGGAAGCCGAATGTATTTTGTGCATGATCGAGCTCGATAAGCACGCGCTAATAGAATTGAAGCCGATGAATCGTTATCGTCTGCGAGTCTCCCCAGCTTTCCGTTGGCGTGCGGATGGTCCAATACAAGCGTTTTTTAAAGAAGTCGTCGTTGCCGATTATTTCAATGGGCGCTTTGATGGCACTGGTGAAACCTTAATGTGTGTGCCTGCCCGTTTGTCAAAGAATAGCGCACAGGAAATCCAGCAAAAAATTCAGCAACTAACGGCGGAGATTGCCCGTCTACAGCACGAAGATCGGCGTCTTCCTGCTGCAGATAGAGATGGTTACACCTTGATGTTAGGTTTTCGTTCTTGGGAATTCTCAGCGTTTACCGCTTTACGTCGTCCTTCCACTATGGCCAATACTAAGGTGCGGGTGGTTCACCAAATCGGGCCTAAGAACAGGTAAAAGCTTGAACCGCTGCCTCGGGTTGCACCTGCTCCAACATAGAGGGGGCCGAAGCGCGTATCAAAGGCAACAAAGCTGCTCACTGCGCGTTTAATCTTGCTAAATTTGACCGCTTCGTTTTCACCAAAGCCGCCTCCAAGTTCCGCAGAAAATCCAAGCCTAACAGCGCCGCCAAGCGCGGCAGGCATACGCCCGATTCGGTGCGCCATCACGACACGCCCGAGCGCGACGGTTTTATTTGACAATGAATCAGCGGGCGTACCTGAGAGTCGTAAAAAGCCACCCAAAGATAAGGGTGCAAAATTGCCTTGAGAACGAGACCATTCTCCATACACGTGACCAGCCCATTCTCCCCGCTGAAAAGCAGACATGCCGATTATTGATGAATTGAGGATTGCTTTATTATCTCGGTCTTGGTCCAAGGCGCGCTCAGATTCCCAAATCAGAAAATTGCCACGGGTTGGGTATGCTAGTGAGTCTAATGAATCGATTCTAAAGCGTAGAAATTCGGTGGTTTGGAACACTCTTACATCTGGTCCAACTTCTTCAGGTAATATTTTTTTGACTTCGATTCTTTCGCGCCTGACGCCGAGTTGTACGTCACCCCAATTGCCGATTTGTCGTCCAATCGGAAAAACAACGCCGTTTGCTTTGTAACCATATCGTAGCTGCTTTCTCCCCTCCGAGAAGAGGTCAGCTGAAGTAGAATTACTTTGAAATGATGGTGCTAAATACCATTCACTACCAACGCCAAGTGGTTGGAAAAATTGTGCACCAAAAATTCTGTCCGAACCGACTTTAGCAATTAAACGCGCTTCTCCACCCCACTGGTTTTGTGAGGCAGCAATGTGCATGGCACCTAGTGAAAATTTGTGGGTGTCGCTAAAATCACTCGATAGTTCCATACCTAGCCGCAGGCGATTTTTGCTCCATACGGCTTCATGCGTCTTGATGGTGACGTCACGTTCATCTAGTCTATCTTCGATCTCCACTTCGACATGATCAAGGTCGCCGCGTCCATAAAGCTTGCCGGTGACTTGCCGTATTTTTTCTTCACTGGTAACTTCATTGAGTTGCAATCCGGACTGCTTTAGTAAGATGTCAGGATTGATGTTTTGTGTCCCTTGAATTTCAATGCCGGTGATTTTGAGGGCTCGATCTGGCGTGCTGCTTTCTGCTGTGCGCAATTGCTCGTAGCGACGATATTCTTCTGGTGTGGCTTGTAGATGCTGAAGCCGAGTTTCTATTTGTCGGGTAGCGATATCACCAGCCAGCATGGCATTGTGATGTTCGTCGAAGTCGAGAAAGTCGATGCCATTTAGATTAGGCGCAATCAATATATCGTTTGCGTGTAGTTCTTTGAGGGAACGTTGTACATTTTGTTCTGTCAAAATCTGCAGCATTTGTTGTGCGACGCTTATTGCACTCCCTAATTCTTTTTCCTGTGCTAAGGGTGTTCCGACATTTACCGCGATGACGATATCGGCTCCCATTTTTTTTGCCATATCAATCGGCAAGTTGCGAACCAGACCACCATCGACGACTAGGCGTTTGTTGATGTGTACCGGTGCAAACATGCCAGGAACGGCCAAGGAGGCACGCAGTGTAATGAATAGTGGTGTATCGGTCAGTTCTACCATTTCACCGGTCACCAGATCTGACGCAACTGAGCGAAATGGAATTGGCAAATGATTGATGTGCTCACTCTTCATGCCGTTTGGTAAAAGGCGGGTAAGTGCTACCTCCAGCGCAGAATTGCCGGCAGCGGATGGTGGAAATGTGATGCCAGATTTGGTGACTGCAAATTCGATACGGGAGGGTAAATTGACATCTTCTTCACGACGTCTAAAGTCGAGTGCATCACGCGCTGGGCGATCAGCCAACACCGTATCCCATGAAGTATTGCGAACAATATCCTCAATGTCTTCGACGGTACGCCCAGCAGCATATGCTCCGCCAACCACGGCACCCATACTGGTTCCTAAGACAAAATCGATCGGAATACGCATTTCCTTTAAAACCCGCAGAACCCCGACATGTGCAAAGCCGCGTGCGCCGCCCCCAGATAAAACTAATGCTACTTTTGGTCTTTCCTTAATCGCAGGTGTATGTTCCTCCAGTTGTCTAATCTGGGCTTGTACTCCACTATGCACAATGCAAGAGCTGCAAAGAACAGCAAAGATAGTCAGATTTTTCAAGCGAGGATGGAGTGCCATGGTTACCTACATTGAGAAACAATAAGTTGAAGAGAAGTCTATCGAGCTGATGCGAGAAAAATTAGTGATGCGATTGGGTTACGAGAATCGACTAGATTGTATCGACGAAGTCTAAAACAAATTTCGCGCGCTTTCTAGAAGCTACCAGTAAATTGATAACGGCTACCTGGATGCCACATGGTCACAATAGTGGCGATTTGGTTTTGTGATCTAGTCTTTCTGTGTAAGACCAGACAAACTTCTTTGCTCGAAATGTGCAACATATCTGCAATTAGTTTTGGTGGCATTACGGCTTCTATACTGTAGTCGACGCCTTGCAGAGGAGCAACTGCCATCAAATATTCGTTTGGTGTTTTAATGGCAAAATCCTGCGTTAAATAGTCTTGCGCCAAGAGAGAGTTGACCCAGCGGTCTTCAACCTGAATCGCGACTTCATTTTCAAAATGGACAATCACTGAATGGAATAATATCTGTCCAACTTCCACTTGAAACTGCTGAGCAAGTGATTCGCTTGCTCCGACTTCGATTAATTCGTGAAGTTCACTTCTGTGTGCATGGCCTCTCGCACGTACTTCCTCGGCGATGCTTTTGATGGCCACTAATGTTGCTTGGTATTTCTGTTGTGCGACGTAAGTACCAGAGCCTTGTATGCGATTGAGAATTTGTTCGCTAGTTAATTCACGAACTGCACGATTGACTGTCATCCGCGATACATTAAATTGTTGTGCGAGTGCCGCTTCTGATGGAATAGCATCACCTTCTTTCCAAGTCCCGGCTTGGATTTCTCGCAATAAGAAATTCTTAATCGTTTGAAAAGCAGGTATCGCAGTGGGCGTGGTTGTCATGATTGTTACGATTCTGTGGTTAATATTTATTAAGTAAAAGATTTTTCAACATTTTCTCATACAATCAAAAAAAGGCGCTTGCAAAAGTTGTATATACAACTTAAACTGCGCAGCATAGTTGTTTTAATTTGTCGCTTCGACTCTTTATTAGGCTCGTGTAGAGTTGATGTGGTGAAAAAATTTTAATTTTGATTCTTTGGGAGATGCAAATGAATAACGATCCACGCTGGGATGCAAGTCGTGAAATCCGCGCACCACGCGGCGCTGAAAAAGTTTGTAAAACTTGGGTAGCCGAAGCGGCTTACCGCATGATTCAAAATAATCTCGATAAAGAAGTCGCGGAAAATCCTAAACACTTAGTCGTGTATGGCGGCATCGGTCGCGCTGCACGTAACTGGGAATGCTATGACCAAATTTTGGCCAGCCTGAAAGACTTGGGTGAAGATGAGACTTTACTGATTCAATCGGGTAAGCCAGTTGGTATTTTCAAAACCACCGAAGACTCTCCGCGCGTGTTGATCGCGAATTCAAATTTGGTGCCGAAATGGGCGAACTGGGAACACTTCAATGAACTCGATCGCAAGGGCTTGTTCATGTACGGTCAGATGACAGCAGGCAGCTGGATCTACATCGGCACTCAAGGTATCGTGCAAGGTACGTATGAAACTTTTGCGGAAGCTGGTCGTCAGCATTTCGGTGGTGATTGGGGCGGTCGTTGGATCTTGACCGCAGGTTTAGGCGGCATGGGTGGCGCACAGCCATTGGCGGCCAGTTTTGCTGGTGCAGTGTCTTTAAATATTGAATGCCAACAATCAAGCATAGATTTCCGCTTACGTACTCGCTATGTTGATAAACAAGCGAAAGACATCGATGATGCGATAGAACTGATTAAATATCATACCGCACGCAAAGAGGCGATCTCGATTGCTTTGTTGGGTAATGCGGCAGAAGTTTTGCCAGAGTTGGTGAAGCGTGCCAAAGCAGGTGACATCAAGCCGGATCTCGTGACTGATCAAACTTCCGCCCATGATTTGATTAATGGCTATTTGCCTATCGGTTGGACTGTTGAGCAATGGAAGGCAGCACAGCACGATGTGAGCCAACATGCGAAATTAACGGCGGATGCAGCGCAAGCATGTGCGGTACACGTGCTTGCAATGTTAGATTTCCACGCAATGGGTATTCCTACTGTGGATTACGGCAATAATATTCGTCAGGTCGCCTTTGATACCGGCGTAAAAAATGCGTTTGATTTCCCAGGTTTTGTTCCTGCATATATCCGTCCTTTGTTCTGTGATGGTAAAGGCCCATTCCGTTGGGTAGCTTTATCTGGCGATCCTGAAGATATTCGTAAGACCGATGCTAAGATTAAAGAATTGTTCCCAGATAATAAAGGCGTGCATAAATGGCTGGACATGGCAGGTGAACGGATTGCCTTCCAAGGCTTGCCAGCACGTATTTGCTGGTTAGGTTTGGGTGAGCGTCACATTGCTGGTTTGGCATTCAATGAGATGGTGAAAAACGGTGAATTGAAAGCACCGATCGTTATTGGTCGTGATCATTTGGATACCGGTTCTGTCTCCAGCCCAAATCGCGAAACTGAAAGCATGAAAGATGGAACAGATGCAGTCAGTGATTGGCCGTTACTAAATATTTTAATCAATACAATGAATGGAGCTTCATGGACAAGTTTTCATCATGGTGGTGGGGTTGGAATAGGTTATT
>JAYVHZ010000423.1:0-5768 GCA_043770645.1 Undibacterium sp.
AACTTTGAACGCATTACCCGAGCCACCGCTTGGGCCAACAGCTATCGAACTACCTTCTGCCCCATCAAAACCAACAAATGTCAGGGGTGTTGCCTCATCAAATGTGGCTATCACAGTTGATGCGGCGGCAACTGTATTGAAATCTTGTGTGGCCGAGGCAGCAGCGGTATTGTCGTTCAGCGCAATATCTTTGAATTTCGCAGCTGTAACACCCACATTGATCGTGCCCGTTGTGTTCGCAGTTGGTGTAACAAGCAACGAATAGTGTGTTGCGTCAGTTTTTGTCAGGGTGCCAGCAGTTCCGCCTGCAACGCTGATGTCTTCCACCACAAAACTCGTGCCTACATCTTCACTGAAAGTAAAGGTGAAGGTTACCGGGCCTGTTGCCGTGGCAGCAGATACGTTGTCAGTGATGGCCACCGTTGGGGGCGTGGTGTCGGCAGGAGCACTTCCGCCCCCGCAGGCTGAAATCAGCAATGCTGTGGCGATGGCTGATGCAGACAAACTGAATGGGGTTGAAAACTTACTCATGAACTACACTCCTATTGGATTGAGAATTAAAAGAGGTGAATGGTGAAACGCCATGAAAGCGCTTTCATGAATCGTAGCAGTTAACCAAGATATTGCAACAGTAAAGCGCTAGGACTTACCCTTAATGCACGGCTAGGGCATACCCTAGTTCGTGCACAATTTAACAAACGCAATGATTAAGCAGCGCACGCAAAAGTCAGGTGGTGGAAAGCGAGTTGCTCAAGGATTCGTAGCTTTGCAATTGGCTGCAATAAAGGCTTCGTGCGTTGGCATGCGTTTGACTGTGTTGTGCATGACTGCTTTGACATTGACTATGAGCTTTTCAATTTGATCAACAGGCGTGTTTTCGACCAAAGGGTGGTGGCCATTGGGCACAATACCTTGGCCCAGCAACACCTGCAACCAGCTCGACTCGCCAAAAAGATCCGCGCTGGCGCGAAATATTCGGCCGTTGCTTTGAAAAAGATTGATCTTGTTTTTTAAGGTGTCCGGCAATGGCATACTGCCACAATAGCGCCAAAAATCTGAGTCTGTGCGCTTAGTTGCGCAGTAGTGCAGAATAATGAAATCGCGGATGTGTTCAAACTCGCTGGTGCATTGGCGGTTGTATTCATCGATGTCTGCTTGGTCAAAGTTTTCGTTTGGAAAAAGCTCAACCAAGCGCACGATGCCCTGTTGAACAAGATGGATCGAAGTGGACTCGAGTGGCTCCATGAAACCGCTTGCCAAACCAATAGCCACCACATTTTTATTCCAAAATTGTTTGCGTTTGCCTGTGGTGAATTTAATCAAGCGCGGATCAGCCAATGCTTTGCCGTCTAAATTGTTCATGAGAATTCGGGAGGCCTCTTCAGCATTCATAAATTTACTGCTGAAAACGTGACCATTGCCTATGCGATGCTGTAAGGGTATGCGCCACTGCCAGCCGGCACTGTGCGCGGTAGAGCGGGTGTATGGAAGCAAAGGACTGGTTGACTCGCAGGGCACGGCCAAAGCACTGTCGCAGGGCAACCAATGGCTCCAATCGTCGTAGCCAGTATGCAGGGTTTGCTCAATCAACAAGCCTCTAAAACCTGAACAATCTATGAACAAATCTGCTTCATGCGTAGAGCCATTCTCCATAGTGACTGATGAAACAAAACCATTTTCTGGACGGGTGTTGACACGGGTTATTTTGCCCTCGGTTCTTACAACGCCGAGCTTCTCACAATACTTTCGCAGATATTTCGCATACAGGCCAGCATCGAAATGGAATGCGTGGCGAATATCGGCAAGCGGAGAGTTGGCCACTTGATTGGATGCACGGGTAAATTTGTTGTAGTGGCAAGCCAACAAATTGATGGAGTAATCGTCTAAATTGTCAACTTTGCCCGCTTTGTGCATCTTGAGCCAATAATGGTAGAAATCTACCAAACCCGTTTGATGCCCCATGCCCCCAAAGCCATGGATATAGGAGTCCCCTATGTCTCCCCAATTTTTAAATTGAATACCGAGTTTGAATGTGGCCTGAGTCTCTCGAATGAAATCGTTTTCGTCGATTCCAATTAATTTATTGAATTCTATGATGGAGGGTATAGTGGCTTCCCCAACACCGACCGTCGATATTTCATCGGACTCAATCAAGGCAATTTGATAGCTTTTACCAAGTGAATGCAACAGCACGGCAGCAGACATCCAACCGGCTGTGCCGCCGCCAACGATCAAGATTTTTTTTAAATTCTGGTTAGTCATACATTAAACTGAGCCAATTAATTCATAATGCAAAAATACGTAATGCTATGCAAAAACATGGCAAAACTATTTTTGGTACACGCGCACGTAGTCAATTTCCATCTGGTCCGAAGAAAAAGTGCTAGGCACAGGGCCGCCAAGGTCGCCACCCATGGCGACATTCAAGAGTAGGTATTGTGGCTTATCAAATGGCCACTTTGTACGATCACCCGTTTTAGGGTTGTCATAAACATGGTAGATGACATCGTCTACCCCTATCTGAATTTTGTCAGCCGTCCAAGTGAGCTGGTATTTGTGAAATGCTGTGCAGGCATCAGACACGCTGATCGAGTTACTTTTGGGATTGCCACCATGAAACGCAGGCATATGCAAAGCACCTAATACGATTGATTTATCCACAGCCGAAAAGCCCTTTTGCTCCATGATGTCGATTTCGCCATTAGCAGGCCACCCAACAGGGTCTGTGCCGAGCGTCCAAATAGCTGGCCAAGTTCCTATGCCGCATGGCAATTTGGCGCGTACTTCGACAAATCCGTAGGTGAAGCTGAATTTACCCTGTGTGATTAGTCGCGCCGAGGTATAGTTTTGATTGCCGTAATCAGACGCGCTGGAAAGCTTCTCTTTTTTGGCGATGATTGCCAGTGCGCCATTGGATACCGCACTGTTTTGCAAGCGTGCGTTGGAGTAATACTGCAATTCGTTGTTGTACCATCCAGCGCTATTGCGGGCTGTGTCGTATGCCCACTTAGTGCTGTCGGGTAACCCGTCAACATTGAATTCATCTGCCCATACCAGTGTCCCGCCTAAAATTGCAGTGCTCGCTGCTACGGTAGTGGTAGCTACTGACACTGCCGCAGTGGATGTTATGCTGATGTCTGAGGGTGCAGTTGGGTTTGGCTGTACGGATGCCGCAGGAACTGGCGTGCTTTGAGTAGCGGATGGCGCAACACCAGCGCCACCTCCGCAGCCCGCCAATGCTGCATATAGTAAAAGCGTAGCCAACCCAAATTTCATTGCGTGCGACCTAAAGAGTTAGGAGCAACCGTTAATTTTTTTCCATCGCTGAACACCACATTCAAAGGGCTTGCACCAGCATTGAACGCAAGGTATGTTTTTTTACCATCGGGTTTTTTAAACACGCTAAATAAGGTAGTGTCTGCCGTTACGCTGAAATCTGGCGTGCCCATTTCCTGCAAGCTTAGCAGCCAGTGCAAGGCATGGCTGCGTGTTTCGCCCAGTTCAAAAGAACCCCAGCGATTCCAGCGCGCCAGCCCAGCAGCAGGGTCAGCTAAACCAAGATATTTCGCAAATATGTCTTGCCAAATATCTGGTGGAGTCACTCGCTTGCCACGGGCTTCAAATAAGGCAATTTCCGGTTTGAGTGATGCGACGTTACGATTGACAAATGCAGGGTCTTTAGCCAAGTATGTCGATGCTGTGGTGATTGGCAGTAGGTTAATGCCTTTAATCTGGCGGGGGTCATCAGCCCACCATGTGTTGTGCGCGTACATACCGCCGAATAGTTGGCTAACCTCAATATTTTTATATTCTGGCGCTAGCACTTTGCCGTGGATATCAAACCAATAGTGGTTGACGGCTTCGATTTCGGTGGTGTAGAGGTATAAACCCAAATCGCGCAGCGCACGGTCTCCCTTGATTTCACCCCACAAAATCAGGCCTGCCCAAGCATTGATTGCCTCAGAGGATGACTCTTGGTTATTGCCCATTTCGCCCATGCCAATGCCAGAAGCCCAAGAATGCCCTTCGTAGGGGTCAAAATTGCGCAGAAATGGAAACTCAGAAGATCCGCGTTTAGAGGTGGCAATGTCAGCAATTATGAGGTCAACCATACCGCCCCATTGTTCTTTAGATGCCCATTTAGGATCGCGCAGCGCAATGTCAGCTGCCGCACGAATCCAATATCCATAGGTGAAGTGATGGTCGTTGAGTTGCTCAATGGTGAAGAACTCTTCGGGGTAGCTCGCAAGCGTGCCCTGGTCTTTGTCTAGGTGAAAATACCGCATGCTGTCTTCGCCGCCCAGCCATTGCTCTGCCCTGCTTTTGACTAGCTCCAGCAAACGGTTACGTCCCTCTAGATCGCCCTGCTGCTCCACTACATCCATTAGTTTGAGTATGCGCTGAAGCCCCTTGCCTTGCCAATAGGGGCCTTTGCCCTCCTCTAGCATCATGCGCCGCGCATTGCGCTGGTCAATTTTCATAACATCACGCAAATCTGCGCTGCGTTGATTCTCTGCCACGGCTGGCCAATAGGGTACGAATCCGGTGTAGGTGCTGGAGGTTTTGAAGCCAGAAGCGGCTAAAAGCCGAATTTTTCCTCGAATGGTGTCGTAGCTAGCTCCTAAGCTGGACTCAACTGATGGATTGTTAAACCAATGGTGCGGGTACAAGCCCAAAAGAGGCCCTGTGTCTGCGCCTTCCATTGCTTTTGTCACGGCGCGGAATGTCGTTTCAACTTTGCTGCTAGCGGCATCGTATTTCCAGTCTACGCTGGTATTTTCAATAAACGAATAAGCATGTTTGGTAAACAGCATGAGCGTTTGTGCGCTGCTGTCGGGCAGGGCCGCCACCGACAGATAGTCTTTGCCTGCAGGCATGCGCACTATCCACTCTGTGGCTGACACCATTTCCCAGCGAGCGCCAGTAGGACCAAACAATGCATAGGATTTGTCTTTGATCTTGAGCGCGAGTGTGCGTGGGTCGCCCCCCGAGTCCACCCTATCGCCCGGCGAGGGTAATTTAACGCGCACATCACCACGGCTGAAGCGCAATTGCGCATATGGGTTTCCATGCGCTACTGTCACACGCATATCGTCAGCGCCACGTGCCATAGAAATGTCTACTGACCAATCGTCAGCCTTGGCTAGCTTGGCGAGACCGGGCTCGAACGCCATCGGTGAAATAATTATGGGATCACGGTGCGGATACTGAATGACGGTGTCCTGCCGCTCAGTGGGAATCACCTCTTTGGACGGCAGCGCAAACTCCAATCCCGCTGCTGTGGTGCGCACGGTAATCGGCTGCACAAACACGGCCTCGGGCTTAGCGCTATACAAAATACTGGAATACCACTGCGCCGATTGTGCTGCAGTAGGGAGCAATGCCGCCGTTCGGTTGAGCGCCTTAGGCACTTTTGGATCAGCCCCTTTAGGAGCTAACACATAGCTAGATGCCCCGAGCTTAACTGGCTGGGCCGTAGCAATATAAGACATACCTATGATTTGCACAAGAATCACGATAGGTAGCAGTAAAGATTTCATGGCGAATGTCCTATAAAAGTCAGACTCAAAGTAGTAAGCTGCGTATTATGAAAGCGTTTTCATAAGAACGCAATCAGGTTAACTACTAATTTCATCTAGATGGAGACTGTCACAAGGCGTGCGCTAGAAACTAGTGTCGTGTCACACGTCAAATGTCGGATAGAGTCGTTTAAGCTTGATGCGAGCTGTATCGGTCGTAAATTGCCAGTTTATCTTAGCCTTGATTTG
>JAYVHZ010000424.1:0-10293 GCA_043770645.1 Undibacterium sp.
CATGAGCGTGACGCCATTTGAGAACGGTGAGGGCGGCGCGGTCGTTTCCCATATGGATATTAGCGCCAGAAAGCAAATTGAAGCCGATCTGCGTGTCGCATTGCAAGAAAAAAATGTTTTGATTAAAGAAGTCCATCATCGGGTAAAAAACAATCTGCAAGTTGTCACGAGTTTGTTGCGCCTAGAAGCAGCTCGAGCCACCAAGGATGAGGCTAAAACTGTTTTGGGCAATATGCAAAACAGAATTCAAACCTTGGCTCTCATGCATGAATTTCTCTACCGACAAAGTCAATTTTCTTCGGTGGATTTGAACGCGTATTTGAGAGAGCTGAGTGTGCTGAGCTTTCGCTCTATGCATCAGGAAACAGGTTTGGTGAGCTTGATGTTTGATTTGATGGGCTTGCCTGTGAATATTGATCAAGCGACATGCTGTGGTTTGATTGTAAATGAATTGATCTCGAATAGTTTGAAACACGCCTTTCCAGATGGACGAACGGGGCAGATCTGCGTGCGCTTGCGGACAACCGGAAAAAACGGCGAAATGCAGCTAAGTGTGCATGACAATGGACTTGGACTGTCACCCTACTTCGAGGAAAAGCGCCAACAGACTTTGGGATTGGAACTCGTGACGAGTCTAGCGCAACAAATAGGAGGGACCTTGCAGATAGAGCAGAGTGCTGGGCTGTCTTTTTCGGTCCGTTTTACATCCTCATTGGATGTTCGTGAAATGCTGGTTGCCTGAGGACTTACGAGTCAGAAATTATTGATCCCTATGGGATTTGCAGTAAAAAATGATTAAGCGAATAAAATGACTACAGAATCCAGCTCAAATGTAGATACGGGTGGCGCGAGAATATTCATCGTTGAGGATGAATCTATCGTCGCGCGCGATATTTGCCAGCAGCTGGAAAACTTTGGCTATCAGGTTGTTGGGCATAGTCGTACTGCGGAACAGGCTTTGATCGACATAGAAAAGTTGCAGCCGGCTTTGGTTTTGATGGACATTATGTTGGGCGGTGCAATCGATGGGATTGAGGCTGCGAATCGTATTCGTGCAGCCTTTGGACCACCGGTCGTGTTTGTCAGTGCATTTAATGCAGATGAAGTGATTGCGCGCGCAAAGTTAACTGAGCCTTACGGCTACATCATCAAACCATTCTCAGGTCGAGAGTTACGTACGACGGTGGAAATGGCTTTATACAAATATCGTACAGAGGCTTTGCTACGTGAGCGGGAATTTCAGCTAACCCAAACTTTTGAAACCTCGCCTGTCAGCATGGCGTTGATTGCGATGGATGGCAATATTATTCGAGTCAATCAGGCTTTATGTAAGCTATTGGGTAGCGAAAAAACTGAGATGCACAAAATCCATGTTGATCGACTATTTCCCGATCATGTCGAAATGATGAAGCTCAATATGGCAAGCTTGATAGAGAGTGAAAAGTCGATGCTGCGATTTGAGCTTTCTTTACAGCACAAAGATGGTCTTGCTGTGTGCGTCCAGTGCCATCTGAGCATCGTCAAAAATCGGCTCAATGCACCTATCCATTTTGCGCTGCAGTGCCAAGATATTTCCGCGAGAAAGCACGCCGAGAATCAATTGCTTAAATTTAAATCGGCTATCGAGCAAAGTACCCAGCTGATATTTATCACCGACAGCGATACAAAAATTGAATATGCCAATGCGGCATTACTCAACACCTATGGTTATACGTCGGACCAGATCATCGGCCAGCATCCTCAGATGTTGAGTGCAGGGGAAGACAATGCAGATAGCTTTGCAGACATGTGGCGCTGTCTTTCGCAAAACGAAGTTTGGACTGGTGAGCTGAGCAATCAACGGCAAGATGGCAGCCAGTTGATTACCGCTGTCACGGTAAGTCCATTGCGTGGTGAGGATGGTCGTATCGGTCAGTATGTATGGGTGCAAACGGATATTACGCAACAACGCCAACTCAATGCAGAGCTTGATCAGCATCGTTATCGCATGGAAGAAATGGTGATGAGCCGGACTCGGGCGTTGGAGCAAGCCAGTGAACTGGCTGAGGCAGCGAACAAGGCGAAGAGCGCGTTCATTGCGAATATGAGTCATGAGATTCGTACACCGATGAATGGCGTGCTAGGAATGGCTTACCTCGCACTCAATGCCACCAACGATCCTAAGCTGCGAGCTTACCTCGAGAAGATCGAGATTTCTGGGCAACACTTGTTGTACATCGTAGATGACATACTTGATTTTTCTAAGATAGAAGCGGGGAAATTGGCATTAGAGTCGGTTGATTTTCCTTTGGATGGACTGCTAGCGGAATTAAAGACACTATTGAGTGGCAAAGTTACTGGAAGAGATTTGGTTCTACGTTTTGATATCGACACCGCGGTACCGAAACAAGTCCGAGGAGATCCTCATCGTTTAAAGCAGATTCTGCTTAATTACACCAATAACGCCATCAAGTTTACCGAGCGAGGTGAAATCAATCTATTCGTGCGATTACTCAATGACACCGCAAATGGTTGGCTATTGCGATTTGAAGTGGAGGACACAGGCATAGGAATGAGCAAAGCTCAGCAAGAAAAATTGTTTAAGTCGTTTGAACAAGTCGACAGTACGATGACTCGAAAATACGGTGGTACCGGATTAGGTTTAGCCATTTGTAAAGAGCTCGCTGGCCTGATGGGGGGTGAGGTTGGCGCTTTGAGCGCACCAGACATTGGCAGTACTTTTTGGTTTACAGCGCATCTGGAAACGCCAATTGAAAGCAGGGCACCAGATAAGCAACTTGCAGATCATCATCAAGCTGGAGCGCGCTTGAAGCAGTTGAATCTGGAGCGGGCACCTTTACGCATCTTAGTGGTCGAAGATAATGAATTCAATTTGCAAATCGCGACTGAACTACTTGTGGATGTTGGATGTTTTGTTCTGTGCGCTGAAAATGGGCAGGTCGCGCTTGATTTATTAATGCAGGAAGAGGTCGATTGTGTGTTGATGGATATACAAATGCCGGTCATGGGCGGATTCGAAGCTAGTCGAATTTTACGTTGTGACGCGCGCTTTTCGGACTTGCCTATTATTGCCATTAGCGCCAACGCGATGAATGAGGATAGGCTAAAGTGCTTGTCCTCGGGTATGAGCGATTTTATTGCGAAACCTTTTAAGCCTGAAGTATTTTATGCAACCATCTTACGATGGTTTGAGATTGATCCTCGGCGCTTTGAAAGTGACTTCGATGATACGAAGTATCAAGTGGAAACGAGTCTCGCGCTTGAGGAGAATGATATTGATCTTGCGGTTCTGGCCGGCCATTTCCCAACGGCACCGCAGAAAATATTGATTTATGCAGACAAGTTTGTAAAATCGGCGCACGAAATTTTGCAAGACATGAATGCTGCAAGAGCGAGTCAAGACGTCGATCGAATGGCAGCATTGGGGCACAGTTTAAAATCGAGTGCCTGGACAGTCGGTGCCAATGGTTTTGCTGAGCTTTGCCATGAATTGGAAGGGCTTAAAGGGAGTCCTGACGCTATTGAAGCGGGACGTATTATCGACCAATTGCCTTTGATTTTACACAGGATAGAACGGCAGATTGAACGCTATCGCCACAGCGTTGTGGAATAAATTGATGTGTGATTGCGTGAAAAATCGGCTGCAGAAAATTATTTGTAGAAATAGGAGTGTGTGACATGACGAACGTAAAAATGAATTCTTTTGAGAGTAATGATATCTGTGCTCTAGTGATTGATGACAACGAATTTCAATTGGATTTTGTGGTCGATCAACTGAATGAACTCGGTATCAATCAAGTGACAACGGCAAACGGTGGAAGAACCGGTTTGGCATGCTTTGACAATATGTCGCGCAAACCAGATTTGTTGATCTGTGATTTGCAAATGCCCGACATGGATGGTTTTGAAGTGATGGCGGCCTTGGAGTTGCGTAAGTATTCTGGTGGTGTGATTTTGATGTCGGGGCAGGGCGCTCGCGTTTTACATTCCGCTTCTTTGGTGGCGCAGTTAGCGAGACAGGAATTTCTGGGAACCATAGAAAAACCAGTCAGTAAGGAAGAGCTCTGTAAATTGATTCAAGCAATGTGCGATCGATCTTAATAATAAAAAGTGTCTTATCCAAAGTATTGGAGCAAAATCATGATGGTGTTTATACGTAATTATCGGGAATATCTGGTTGCAGCAGTGATCGCAACGGCTTGTGTCATCGCCTTGTTCTTGCAACCGGCGCTAGCCTCAAAAGCCTATCTATGGGGAGGACTGATTTCCTTACTTGGTGTGATCGGCTATCTTAGTTTCTTTCTGTTTCAAAGTCGCGCCGAACTGGACGTATTGAGGCAGGAAGTCGCCGTTGTGAGAAACGATACTGCGGTTATTGACAGCATGGAGAACCTATTGGGAACCGTGCTCCCCGTGTGGGATTCTCATGTGAGCTCAGTAAAGTCGACGAGTGAGGAGGCAGTCGGGCAATTGATCCAGAGTTTTGCATCGATGGTCAACGAATTTGATCAGGCTGGATTTGGTGGTGTTGGTAATGTCGATCAATCTAAATCTTCGGACGCGACCATCACTCTATTGCAACTGTGCAAAAAAGAATTGGCGCCAGTGATTACCTCTTTATCAAAAATGATCGACAGTAAAGATGAGCTATTGCACTGCATCCGCGATATGGCACGATCTACGGCAGATATGCATACGATGGCAACCGAGGTTCGACAGATCGCGGCACAAACCAACTTGGTCGCGCTCAATGCGGCAATTGAAGCAGCCCGTGTTGGCGAGGCTGGGCGTGGTTTTGCAGTGGTAGCGGAAGAAGTCAGACGCTTGTCCAGATCCTCCGCAGAGACAGGCAAAAATATCACAGAGAGAGTTGCGCAAATCGGCGACGTTGTGAAGCAAGCCCTGGCCGCTGCGGATCGCGCTACGATCAATGATAAGAAAGTGTTGGAAGTATCAGGTGCAGTTGTCGGTGATGTACTCTCACATGTCGAGACGATGGGAGACGCCGCCACTAAAATGCGAGAACACGGCAATGTGATTCGTAATGATGTCGAGAATCTGCTGGTCAGTCTGCAATTCCAAGATAGGATTAGCCAAGTGCTCCAGGTGGTCAGTGCGGATATCCAAAGGATGCAAGACACCATGCATCAAATTGGTGGCGGTGTTTTGCCAGATACGGAGTCATGGATGAGCGAGCTTCAGGCGACCTACACGATGACAGATGAATTGCGTAATCATGGTGATTCCAACTTGGCCATTGAGAAAGACAGTACGGAAATTACGTTCTTCTAATTTTTGTTAGTTCGATTAACGATTGTGTCCGCAGTTTCTTCCCCTGCTTGATCGAGGTCTGATTTTTTTTGTAGTGGTTGCGATGGCTAGGTGTGATTTGAGTTCGACTTACTTTGCTCATCTTGAGAGTACAGTAAAGAGACCAAAGTCTACACATTTGGATCAGTTATTGGCAACAGATGATGTTGCCTACAGAATTTCTTCCGCACCTTGTCGTACTGCCGGACTCAATCAAGGAATCGTTACTTGATGAAATTTCGCTAAAAAATCTAGTTTCCCCGTATTTTTTATTTGTTCAAATGTTCCGTCATAGCGTTCACGGAGTTGATCGCAGATGGGCGACTTACAATAGGCTAGATAACCGTCTGTTACAGTAATTTCGGGATTTAAGACCTTAATATCCTTGGTAATTCCCAAGGTTTTTGCGAGGGCGTCCGTGTTACGGACGTTGCTTGCAAGGTAGTCGACGCGATTGGCAATGAGCATATTTAAGCCATTTGTCAGCGAGTTGGCTAATTCTAATTTGAGTTTGGGACGCATATTCTCGAATTCTGGTCCATAGGCCCAACCATGAATGGTGCCAATTTTAGCCTCAAGTAAGCCTGTCAAGTTGCCATTCCAGGTGAAATTGGAACTAGCTCTGGTATAAAACGTCATCAAATCGCGGTAAAAAGCGCGTTTGGCAAAAGAGAATCGTAATTCACGTTCTGGCGTTTTGTAAGGCCCAATCAAGATGTGGGCCTGACCATTTTCAACCATCCATTGCGCCCGACTCCATGGATATATTTCGAACTTAACGGTATCGCCATTCTGTTTGGCAAGTTCTTGAATAATGCTGACGCCTAGCCCTGAAAAGTTCCCCGTTGCGGAGCGCTCAAATACATTGGCAAACTCTGCTCCAACCACCAAAATTTCGCTAGCGCGGGCAATTGAAGGTGTAGCAGAGAAAAGACAAAAAAACAGAGCACAAAGTAAGCCAAGAAACCTCATAAAACTTCCAGTTCAAACCTGTTGAAATCTGTCAATAGGATATGCGCCAATTGAGTCATTATAGAACAACAAGTTATTCTAAAACAGATAAAAAGCTAGTGGATGTTTGAGTCTCTTAAATCTTGAAGGCTAGACACGATTGTGCCCGCATGCCACGCCCTAAAGATCCTACGACGTTTCCTCTCGGCGCTGACGCAGGGTTTCAAATAGACCGACCAGCCAACACATAGGGCAACCGCGCAGCAATACAATGGCGCCGACGAAGGCAAGCGCCGCGAATACAAGTCCAATGCTGCCGTAAGAACTGGAATACATCGCGCCTATAATTAAACCTAAAGCGGCCAAGCCGCGCAGCAAATGGATGCTAATTGAAGTACTACAAAACATGTTGATCTCCTTGTATATCTTGAGGTTCAGGCGCATCGTCTTTTAGCCAATAGCCGCTGGACATGAGTTGCTCACGAACCTGCGCTCTTGCTCTATGCAGACGGCTTTTTACTGCTTCTAAACTCAGTCCTAATTGGGCTGCTACTTCTGGAGCCGTCAATTCATGCACGTCACGCAAAATTAAAACTTCACGATAGGGCGGTGTCAGGCGTTCTAAAGCGCGAGTTAAATCTAAGCGTAGATCTGTGGGAACGCATGGTTGGCAAGGCATATCTTGCTCAAGTAGCTCGTCTAATGCTTCGGTTGCTTTCTTGCCGCGATATAGTCGGTAGCATTCGCGTTCCACAATTCGAAACAGCCAAGTCGTGAAGGTTGCTACTGTGCGTAAGGCACCGACTTTTCGGTATAGCTGCCAAAGTGCGATTTGCACCGCATCTTCGGCGTCTTCCGTCGTGGAACAAGTGCGTCGCGCAAACCGCTTCAGATCAGGCTGACAGACAGTTAATAGATCAGAAATGGCGGCCTGATCGCCTTGACAGGCGGCCTCAATCAGTTGCGGTTTTGTGCGTAGCATATTAGTTATCCTAAAAACCTTAGTTGGACGGGTTCGAGTGTGCGTTTTTCCGCGTTTCTGGCGAGGCGTGACGACGACGCAACCTCCAAGTTGCTAGGAGGAACAACGAAGTCCAGAAGCGCGGCAAAATGTGCAATCGAATTCGTAGCGATCCCCACAAAATGATGTACGGAGAATACATGATGAAAGTCAATATTCAGGTGCTTCTCAAGAAGAAATCAAGCGGTCAACTGAGGTTTTTAGGATCCACCAAATAACGACGTCCGACCATAGCGCAAGCCGGGCAAAAGCCAACAAAAGCGGTGAGTACCATGGTAGCAGCGGTGCCATACGCCAGCCAAGTCATGATGCCTTGGGTATAACCACTAAATGCGAGGTAAGTAACTACGATGCCGCTACCGATACGAAGAGCACGTTCCCAATGTGGGAGATTACGCTTTAAATGAAACATGATGAAGTCCTTTTTTTTGATTTAGAAAATGCATTCAATCGAATGACACTTACCTAGAGGGGGCAAATTTTCAAAAGGATTCAAGAATTTTTAAAAATATTTAAAAAAGTTCAAAAAGAGCGAAACTGAGGTTTATTCTTGTCAAAATTGCTTGATAGTGTCCATCAAGAAGCGATCGCAAGCATCGTAAGTCTGTGTGTCAATTGGTGCTACCTGTAACTGTATTTGTTTCAAACGCGCCAATTCGCCATGGATGAAATCAGAGATAGCAGGTATTTGATTCGCAACTTCGGCTTCACCGCCAGCCATTTTCTTGACCAATAAGGCATCGATCTCGTCACGTAAGCTGCCCGTTGGTAGTAGTCTATCCAGCAAGCGGTGAAATTCGATTGGCGGCATGTCGCCAAACTGCTCTATCCAAAGACATGCAAAGATAGGGCGCAGAACGTAGAGATACTTCTTCAAACGCACCTGATCCTTCTGTAAGAATTCCCGCGTATTGGTATTCGCCATACTCACATAGTGTTGAAAACAGGCTTGTGGCTTGAAGAATATGCTCGCCAGGTCCTCGTATTGAGGCATGACGTGATCATCGCGACGATACATCAATGGTGATTGCAACCACTCCATCAGAGCAGGATTACTCTTGTGCAGTAGCTGCAAGCTTTTACGTAATTCCCAACCATTGATGTCGAGTTCGCCGAGCGGATGTTGTTCTATGCCCGTCTCGATCACATCACGACCGGCGTGCACTTTGAAATACCAAGGTTCGCGATGAGCATAGATGAAACGCACATCCCAATCGCTATCCGGAGAGGCAAAACCCCAGGCGCGACTCCCAGACTCTATCGCGAGCAAGATGCGAACATTGTGCTTTTGCTCTACGGCCTTGAGGCGTTCGTGTATTACCGTGTGAACGGGCAAGTTTTCTTCAGACTTATGCATGTTGATTGCTCAATAAGTTGCGTTATATGAGTCGCTAGTCGGATCGTGTGGTGCGCGATTCTCTAGTCGGATCGGTTGGCGCGCAGTAACCATAAATTTTTGCTGTAGCTTCTTTTTCTCGACTATCTGAGACAGTGACCAAAACAAGGAATAAGTCTCCGTATGTCTGTCGGTAAACAACGCCTGTGTTTGGCTGAGAAGTATTGAATTCGACTTTGATAGTGGCACTTTGAATATCATTTTCTTTGCTGTTTTTGGCAGCATTACTCTTCAACCATAAGGCGTATTGGTGCAATATGATTCCAAAATCTTCTGCATGTGGCGTGACTGTCAGTTTGACTAGATCGAACTCGACAAATTCAACATGACTTTCTTTGGCAAATTGATAGATTTTACCCAAGGCCCAATACCTAGAAATACTATTGTTGCGGCTGATAAAAGAAGTGCATAGTCCGGCTGCAAGATTCTTAAGTTCGCTTTTTCTCATGGGTCGATTCCACTACATAGCAGTGTGCGTTTAATTTTTCTATCTTAAATTCAACATCCAAAAACATCTGAATAATCGCGCAGTTGGTTTTGAAATGCTCACTGATAATGTTGGTCGTGAACCTTCCACCAACCAGTGCCAGCGGCAGTAGGAGCTGATCGGCAATGTGTTCACCGACGGCGGCATCACTCGCCAAGTAATGCTTCATTTCGGTACAAGCCTGCTGCGCAACGAATTCACTCGATTTCGATTTGTCGCCATAACTGGTGACGATCTCGGTGTGTTCGGTACTTTGCACATTCAAAATCAAGGCATTGCCAACGCCATGTGAATTACGTAAACCCTGATGGATCAAGTCTTCGGCATTCCAATTCAAATAGCGTCTGACTTCAGCTAATTGTTTGTCCGCTACACTTTGATCTAGATTCGAAATCAAGCTCAATCCGTGCTGACTAATGCGCTCGCCACGGCTTTGCAAATCTAATGCTGTTCGTCCATGCCAAGGCTGAATGCGCGCTTTGAGCTTGCCCCCGCCGCCAGGATAAAAGCCGTGCTTGAGCAATTCCAACTGTGCCCGCACACCCATTTTTTGAATCGCCGGCAAAAAGCAAAATTCCAAAAACTCAAATGAAGGCGACATCGGCACATGGGTGCCACCTTCAATCGTCACTGAGCTTTCTGCATCGGCAAACAGTAAAGGCCACAAGATAGTTTGCAATACCAAGGCGCAGCTACCCGCCGTGCCAATCGCAAAAGCGTACTCACCCGCTTTAACGGGATTTGGTTTAAAACTCAGCTGCGTGCTTCCAAGCGTATCGCCTTCCACGACTGCATTTGAAATAGCTTGCGCCGCGCGTACGCAAGTCAAATGCTGGCGCATCAAACCAGGCTTGCTGCGTTTGGCTCGAATGTTTTTTAGTTGTACTGCTTGTTGGGTGATGATGGACAAAGCCAGCGCAGTACGCAGTATTTGTCCACCACCTTCACCTTGTGATGCGTCTATTTGTATTATGTTCATTTTTGTAGGGCACTTAAGTCCTTTAAATTCTCCCTTCTCCCGCAAGCGGGAGAAGGGGCGGGGATGAGGGAGCGTCAGATGAGATTAACGATCTTCAGAAATCTAAACAACGCTATCTTTTCACCACTGCGCCGTTTCATACGGCGCAG
>JAYVHZ010000425.1:0-1562 GCA_043770645.1 Undibacterium sp.
TCACACCATGCGAAGTACGCAAGTGTGCCAACAGCTTATCTTTGTCTTCCTTTGACAGCACATCGGACGTCGAGCTTTTACTAACACCCGCGGCATGCAATTGCGTTAGCAGCAAATCCGCTGACATCTTCAGCTCGGTGGCAAATTGAGCTACATTATTACTCGCCATTCAGTCCTCTTTTTCTCTGTGCGCTTGATGAAACGCGTAAATATGATTATTGTGTTTAGCAAAGGTCGTGATTTATTTTGCTTCTACGAGTTTCCAAGCTGAGGCCAACAACGCCTTGGCATGCTCATCATATTTAGCGTCGATAAGTTTCATCTCATCGTCAGTCACATCTTCAAATGCATCTTTTATTAATTGGCGCGCACGTTCAGCTGAAAACGCCAAAATCGCTCCAAACTCGTCATACGCCAGACCTCCAAAAGCCTCCAGCGTTTTGATACCTGCCAAGCCTAACTTACCAGCGGTAACTCTACTCATACCTTCAAGATTGATGAGGGCATCTTCAACGCCATCAACACCTTCTTCAGAAGCGATTGCTTCAGTGAGCAAGGCATCGCGTGCACGATTACGCAACTCATTAACTGTATCTTCATCCAAGGCTTCGATTTCCATCATTTCACTGATAGGCACGTAAGCAATTTCTTCCAGACTACAGAAACCTTCATCAACCAGAATGTCAGCAACTTCTTGATCAACGTCGAGTTTTTCCATGAACAGAGCGCGAATGCCGGCAGTTTCTTGTTCCGACTTATTAGCAGATTCTTCGGCTGTCATGATATTAATTTTCCAACCAGTCAACTCCGCAGCGAGACGCACATTTTGACCACTACGACCAATCGCTATTGCCAGATTCTCATCATCAACAACCACATCCATACAATGTTTTTCTTCATCAACCATAATGGAAGAAACATTGGCGGGAGCCAAAGCGCCAATCACAAATTGCGCTGGATCTTCTGACCACAATACGATATCAACACGTTCGCCACCAAGCTCACCGGTCACGGCTTGTACGCGAGAACCACGCATACCAACACAAGTTCCGATAGGATCAATGCGCTTGTCGTCCGTGTGCACGGCAATTTTTGCACGCACACCAGCATCACGGGCCGCTGATTTAATGATGAGTGAACCTTGTTCGATTTCTGGCACTTCCAGTTCGAACAATTTCATAATAAATTCTGGTGCAGTACGCGACAAAATCACTTGCGGACCACGAGCATTACGATCAATACGTAAAATAAAAGCACGGACTCTGTCGCCCACACGTAAATTTTCTTTTGGAATCATTTGATCGCGCGGCAAACGCGCTTCAATCTTACCTGACTCAACTACCGCTTCACCGCGTTCCATGCGTTTGATGGTACCGGTAACCAAGGAATCGCCGCGCTCTAAAAAGTCAGCCAAAATTTGCTCGCGCTCAGCATCACGAATACGTTGCAGAACAACCTGCTTAGTATCTTGCGCAAAGCGACGGCCAAGTTCAACGGATTCTATTGGCTCTTCGATGTATTCATCGACTTCGATATCGGCGTATTGCTCGACCGCTTCGAAA
>JAYVHZ010000426.1:0-9519 GCA_043770645.1 Undibacterium sp.
GTAACACAAAGTGTTAAATATGCGCCGATTTCGGGAGGGAAATCGACGAATTGAAATACGTCGTGTTTTAGCTGTTGCAAAGAGCGAACTCAACATAAAAACTCGAGCCCTCCCCATACACACTATCAAAACCAATACTTCCCTGCATTTTCTCAACCATCGCTTTAGCCAGACTTAATCCCAAACCCGTGCCTGCATACATGCGTGTACCCGATCCATCAGCTTGCGAGAATTTACTAAAAATTCTTTCACGAAATTCATCCGAGATACCAATACCTTTGTCCTCAACCAATACTCGCGCGTGAGTGTCACGCAGCTCCAGTCGTATAATTACTTCACTACTCGCCGTATCATTAGCCGGTGAAAATTTAATCGCGTTTGAGATAAGATTGGACAGAACTTGAATCAAACGACTTTCATCCACATTTACCCGAGTTTCCTGCAGCTCGTCTGGTACTTGCAAACACAATTGCACGGAAAATTTCTCTGCATACGCCAAGTTATACTCTAGCGATTTTTGCAAAAGATCCTTGAGTCTGCACGGCGTCAACTTAAATAACATACCGCCAAATTCAAGCTTCTCAAAATCCAGCAAATCGTTAATCAATGTGTGCAATCGCTCGGCATTGTTATTGGCCAACTTCAGCATTTTCATTGCTTTCTCTGGCACCTCTCCCAACGCGCCAGCCACAACCAAGCCCAAAGTCCCACGTATCGATGTGAGAGGTGTACGCAATTCGTGGGAGACAGCGGATACAAATTCACCTTTGATTTTGTCTACACGTTTACGTTCAGTCAGGTCATGCAGAATAAGAATATAAAAAGGTTGCGCATCACGTTGGACTTTACTGATCGCTAGCTCCAGGCTGATCTCACTACCATCTGTAAAGACGTGCCGCATTTCCTTGGCGAACAACACTTCATCAAAAGCAGTGATTTGAATATCTTGGATCGCGAACATTTTATTATTCGCATCGATAAATAGACGGTCAACATATTTCCCTTCCAACTGGCCGGCTTTTACATGCAATAAATGTTCAGCAGCACGATTGGCCAAGGCAATCTGACCATCTGCATTGACCGTCAAAATACCATCCGCCGCGTTTTCCAAAATCGACTGTAAACTCCACTTGCTTTCTTGCAGCTCTAAAGTGCGTTTTTGCACCAAGGATTCAATTCCAAAGCTTCGCCCGCTCATCATCAGCAAATACATACCAATCACGCCACAAAACAACATTCCCCCACCCAAAGAAATCCAGGCTACCCATGGAATGTGATTAGAGAGAAAAATTGCTGTCGGTTGTGCTGTCAATAACAGAGTCCGCCCTGCAAATGTTAAGTTAATATCCGACTGATACGGATGAATGTCCTTGGTCACTTGATCGAGATAAGCATTACCGTTGAACTGTCTATCGACCAGCTTCAGCAGCATGTCTTGACGATACGATCCGACATTAACACTCGCTAAGACTTCAGCGGGTCGTAAAATAGTCAGCACAACTCCTTTAAATTTACCCAATCGACCAGGTTGCCAAAGGAGTCCTAAGTCATCATAGGCAGGCGTTACTAATACACAGCTCAATTCACCAGATTTATCCTGAACTAAAGTTAAAGGTTCTGTAGATACCGTCAATCCGGTGGTACGGGCTTGTTGTATAGCAAGCCGACGGTTTGCAATCGACAGGGTGTCGAGTCCCAAAGCAAGTTCATTGCCCAACAATGGCGCCACGTAGGTAATAGGAACATATTCAACACGTCGACCAGCATCTCGTAACTGCCCATCGACTAATTCTCGTATTTTGAATTCTTTTTTCAAGGCAGTCGTCATATTCGTTTCATAATAAACCCGCAACTCGTCGGGCACCAATGCCGCCCATTCAATCGCCATTAGCTCCGGGTGCTGACGCATGATGCCTTGCGCAAAATTTTGCATCTGTTCACTCGTAATGATGCCAAAATTAGAAAACAAACCAGAAATTGTTTTCTGCGATTCCACATGAGAATCCAATCGCGATTGAAAAGCGCTCGCAATAGCTTGCGCACGCGACCGGAAGTCACTGGCTAGCTGTGCTTGCTCCCAATTGCGCACCAATACAAAACTGCCCACGACCATCACAAAACTCAGCAACTGCGGCAACATCACCGAATACCGACGCGAACGCCACAGAGCGGTAGGCTTACCAAACAAAATTAAACAGGCAGGTGAAAAAACGATCACCCCTAAAGTGTCACCCATCCACCATGTTGCCCAGTTATTCCAGATCGCACTGACTGGCATAATCCCTACTGACCATAGTGCGGTTACACCAACACTGGCATTTATCAGGCAAGCGAAAGGTCCAGCGAGAAGCATGAACCGCAAAATATCACGATTACTATCGAGTGCTAGTGGGTATCCCAAAACACGTTTCACCAACAACACACCAAAGGCTGCCTGCAAAACAGCGCCTGCGGCAATCGTGGCCGCCAAGCCAAGCGCAATGGGCGACAAGCCATTTTGCGTCTCCCAACTAATCCAGGTATTCAGCAGGAAAGAGCCGACTGCCACGCCGGGAAGTAGTCGATAACCTCCTACCAAAATCATGCCAAGAGCGATGCCCGCTGGAGGATAAATTGCCATGGCATAACCGGGCGGTATAGCCAATAGTAAGGCCAAGCGCCCCAACAACAGATAGGCCAATGCTAGCAATAATTGAGAAACAAGGAGTCGCGACCAATGCACGCCATCGGGCGAAAACATGGTCCAATTGAACTTGACTGAAAAATGATTCGACATCCGATTTTCTGACCCTCTAACGTTCAGGTGCGGTGAAGAAGAGTAAACTCTGCTCGCCCCAGCAAGTTTCGATCACTTTTCACAAAAAAACAAGCTACAGACTTGATCCATTTTGATATTGATGTTTTCTTATTCAGATTTAAAAAAACAATTAATTAAAATTTACTAAAAATGACGCCAGATGATCTGGCGCTATTTTTTCGTTTTTTTCTTTAGATGTGCGAAGGCATGATCGATACCGCCGTCGTTTTCCACTTCAATAAAACCGCGTTTTTTTGCGTATCCTGTGCGAGGCCAGAACGACGACCAGTGCGGTAGTAACGAACGATTTTTTGATCTTTTGCCTGATGAAGTTTGTCAATTTCCGTGCCGATCGCTTCATGATCTAAATTGACCGCCTCAAGGATGTGTTTTTCCACGAATTCTTTGTACCGGCGCACATCGATAATGAGGTCTCGGGTAAGAGCGTTTATCGTCCACAGCACGACCATTAAGATCAGGTGGATGGTTTTCCTGATTTTCCCTCATGGGTGTGAAGAAAACACTTACACGCCAATGAGTGAGTTAAAAAATCGAACGCGCCGTCATCGTCGTAAACAATTCTAAGGCCATCACACCTGCCAAAGAATTACCCGCTGGATCAAGTCCAGGCGACCAAACACAGACTGCTAACTCGCCAGGCACCAGCGCCAAAATGCCTCCACCCACGCCGCTCTTGGCAGGCAGGCCGACGCGGAAAGCGAAGTCCCCAGCCACGTCGTAGGTGCCACAAGTCAGCATCAAAGCATTGAGTCGCTTGGCCGAGCTAGAATCTAAAATTTTTGTGCCACTCCATGGGATAGTGCCGTGATTGGCTAAAAAGCTGCCGGCCTTTGCTAGCTCCAAACAAGTCATGGTGATCGAGCATTGACGGCAATAACTAGCAATCACCAAGTCGACCGGATTATGAAGATTGCCAAAGTCTTTCATCAAATGCGCAATCGCACTATTCCTATGCGCATGCTTCTCTTCGGAGACGGCAACCTCACGATCAAAGTCGATTTTTACTTCATCCGCCAACACACGCATGAACTGCAAAACCGCAATATCTGCCTGCACAAAGCGTTGCGCCAAGATATCGTTAATCACCAAGGCACCAGCATTGATAAAAGGATTGCGCGGAATGCCGCGTTCATATTCGAGCTGCGATAAAGAGTTAAACGGATTGCCCGATGGCTCACGCCCTACCCGCTTCCAAATCGCATTGCCTTCGCGTTCAAACGCTAAGGATAGGGCAAATAACTTGGTAATACTTTGGGTAGAAAATTTTTGCTGCGCATCACCGACTGTGTAACTACGGCCATCGAGACAATACACCGCCATACCAAAATGCTGCGGCGAGACTTTGGAAAGCTCGGGGATATAAGTCGCAACCTTGCCCTGTGTGAGCAAGGGTTGGATTTCTTGATAAATGTCTTCTAGGATTTGTTGGTAATCGATGGTCATGGGATGAAAATCATGAGACTGAGCTGCGATTAGTGTGGCGCAATCGCAGTCTCTAGGCAGTTTTACGCTTCTGAATGATAACGCGTCACCAATTCAACCTCATTCTTAGAGCCCAAGTACACCGCTACCCGCTGATGTAATGACGTTGGTTGAACATCTAGCATACGTTGCTTACCGTCGGTTGACGCGCCACCTGCTTGTTCGACGATCATAGACATAGGATTGGCTTCGTACATCAAACGCAATTTACCTGCCTTATCCGGTTCCCGCTTGTCGGCTGGATACATGAAAATGCCGCCGCGATGCAAGATGCGATGCACGTCAGCCACCATCGACGCGATCCAGCGCATATTGTAGTTTTTGTTGAGTGGACCCGTCTTACCTGCCAGCATGTCGTCAACATAGCGCGTGACTGGTGGATACCAATGACGCACATTGGACATATTGATGGCAAATTCTTGCGTATCGACTGGGATTTGAATATTGCGTTCGGTCAGTACCCATGCACCCATTTCACGATCCAAGGTAAAGCAATTCACGCCATTACCCGTCGTGAAAATCAACATGGTTTGCGGGCCGTAAATGGCGTAACCAGCGGCGACTTGCTGACTACCTTTTTGCAAGAAATCTTGCTCTGTCGGTGCGCCCATACCTTCTGGTGCTTTCAAGACGGAGAAGATAGTGCCGATCGATACATTGACATCGATATTGCTGGAGCCATCAAGTGGATCGAACAAGAGCATGTATTCGCCTTGTGGGTAACGATTGGGAATTGGATGAATGGTTTCCATTTCTTCCGATGCCATCGCCGCTAAGTGACCGCCCCATTCGTTCGCTTCCAGTAGAATTTCATTCGATAAAATATCGAGTTTCTTTTGCACTTCGCCTTGCACGTTTTCTGTGTGTGCTGTGCCTAAGACTTCACCAAGTGCGCCCTTACCCACCGCGTGACTGATGGTTTTGCAAGCTCGTGCAACGACTTCAATTAACAAGCGCAATTCCGCTGGAATACTATTATTGAGCCTTTGCTCTTCGACCAGAAAACGGGTCAGACTAATGCGTTTCATATTCTTCCTTCTCTAAAATAAATCTTACAAAATTTTGTCTTGTTAATCGTTATGCCGCTAGCGCTTTCGTCACCACTTCCGATACATCCTTCGATAAATTCTTCGTCGCTGCAACTCTTTGCAAAGCGGCTTTCATTAAAGCTTGATTCGCTTTTGGATATTTGGTCCAGCGATCCATACTGCGCGACAACCGTGCAGCGACTTGTGGATTGAGCTTATTCAAGGCAATCACACAGTCAGCCCACAAGGTATAACCGCTACCATCAGCGGCATGAAAGCGCGCTGGATTCGCATTGCAGAACGCGAAAATCAAACTACGCGCACGATTGGGATTACTCATGCTAAAGGCTTTGTGTTGCATCAAGGCGCGTACTTGTTCGACATCGGCAGTTGGCGCTGTTGCTTGTAGTGTGAACCATTTGTCGATGACCAAGGCTTCACTTTCAAACTCTTTATAGAAATGCGTCAAGACTTGCTTACGGGTTTTGCTGTGTGCTTTATCGAGAGCCGACGAACAGTGCAACATCGCGTTTAAAGCGGCGATACGATCGGTCATGTTTTCTGCTTCTTGATATTGCGTATGCGCTAGGGCATAAGTCGCAGTATCTGGCCATTCCACCAAATACGCCAAAGCACAGTTTTTCAAACCACGTTTACCCGCAGATTGGGCATCGGGGCTGTATTTGCCGGGCGTCAAATTATCTTGATAGGCTTGTAGCAGATCCGACTTTAAATGCTGCGCCAAACTTGCGCGCACAAATTGACGTGCGATGTGAATACTGTGTGGATCAGCGATTGCCATTTCCTCGGCAATCATGACTTCCGACGGCAGAGTCAACACCAGCTCACGGAATGCTGGGTCAAGATTTTGATCGTTTAAAGTTTTGCGCAATGCATTGATGAACAAATCATCTAAGCTCAATGTCTCGCCTTGTTGCACTACTTTGACTAACTTGAGCAAACGACGCATCGCTAAACGCTGTCCGGCTTCCCAACGACAGAATGGATCACTATCGTGGGCCAATAAATGCGCTAATTGCTCATCGCTGTAGTCGAATTCTAAAATCACAGGTGCAGAAAAATTACGCAATATGGATGGCGTGATTTCGCTATCAATATTGGTGAACACAAAACTCTGCTGCGCTTCTTTCAGTTCCAAAACTTGCGTTGTGCTAGTGGCAGATTCGCCCTGCAATTGCAAAGCAACATCGTTGCCCTCGGCATCGATCAAGCCAACCGCGACCGGAATATGGAAAGGTAACTTCTTCGCTTGCCCTGCCGTTTTTGGACAGGATTGACTCAAGCTCAAGGTATAAGTCTTGGCGATTGCGTCGTAGCTCGTTTGGGCTTTCAGGCGAGGCGTACCAGCCTGACTATACCAACGTTCAAATTGTTTCAAATCGCGTCCATTCGCATCTGCCATGGCCGCGCGAAAATCATCACAAGTTACCGCTTGTCCGTCGTGGCGCTGAAAGTACAAATCCATGCCTTTGCGGAAACCGTCATGGCCCAGCAGCGTGTAATACATACGGACAACTTCAGAACCTTTTTCGTACACCGTCACAGTGTAAAAATTATTGATTTCAACAAAAGAATCTGGACGCACCGGATGCGCCATTGGACCTGCGTCTTCCGAGAATTGCAATTGCCGTAGCACGCGCACATCTTCAATCCGCTTGACCGCGCGACCCGTTTCGTTACCGACCAAATCGCCAGAAAACTCTTGATCACGGAAAACCGTCAAACCTTCTTTCAAAGACAATTGAAACCAGTCACGGCAAGTGACGCGATTGCCAGTCCAGTTATGGAAGTATTCATGACCAACCACCGATTCAATCCCCGCGTAATCGGTATCAGTCGCAACGCGAGAATTTGCCAATACATACTTCGTATTGAAAATATTCAAACCCTTATTTTCCATCGCGCCCATATTGAAATCGCTGGTGGCGACAATCATGAAGCGATCAAGGTCCAGTTCCAAACCAAAGCGTTCTTCGTCCCAGCGTATACTGTTTTTTAGCGAGTCCATTGCATGTTGGGTTTTGTCGAGATTGCCTTGTTCTACCCATACTTGTAGTAAAACCTTACGACCCGATTTGAGTTTGTATTTTTCTTCTTGGCACACCAGCTTACCGGCGACCAAGGCAAACAAGTAAGAAGGTTTTTTGAATGGATCTTCCCACTTCGCATAATGACGGCCATCGCCGAGATCGCCTTGTTCTATCAAATTCCCGTTCGACAGCAATACCGGATATAGCTTCTTATCACCGCGTAACATCACCGTATAACTCGCCATCACATCAGGACGATCTGGGAAGAAAGTAATTTTGCGGAAACCTTCTGCTTCGCATTGGGTGAAGAAATTGCCGTTCGAAACGTAGAGGCCAGACATCGTGGTGTTTTTGTCGGCAGCGATCGCTGTTTCGATCTCCAGCGTGACTTGATCAGGCGCATTACTGATCACTAAACGCTCTTTGCTCAAGGTGTAAGCCGACTTTTTCAGATTCACACCATTCATGCGCAATTGCAGCAGCTTGATATCTTCGCCAAACAAGACCAAGTCTTTTTCCGCACTATCATGATTGCGTCGCATCGTGAAACGGGTCGCCACATGCGTACGTTGTGGATGCAGGTCAAAACCCATTTCCACGGTATCAACCCAAAAGCCAGGAGCAACGTAGTCTTTACGATAGATTGTGACTGGTATCTCTACATTCGTGTCTTGTGCTGGTTTTCGCATAAGTTCAACAATCCTTGAAGTTTATGATGAAGCTGTTACAAACGGGTCATCCAAACGTAGTCTACGTCCGGACAAAACGCTATTTTACCAAGCGCTGCCGTCGATCAACTGCAAATGTCTAAGAAAGGTGTAAGCTAAGCGATAAAACCATCAAAACAACACGAAAAAACCAACATTCCTTAAAACTGGTCTGCCAATCAACCTAGGAATAGACAGGTAGGCCGACTTTTACAAACGTCGGGTTCATGATAGAGTCGTGACAGAATTTTTCACTAAGTTTTAAACTATATTCGCAAAAATTTTTGACATAGAGCTTTTTGAATTTGAAACAGATCAAGCATCACCGGAGGCAACAACATGAAACAACTTAGCGCATGTTTAATTTTGTTCAGTGCAATCCTACTTACAGGATGTGCGACGACTTTTTCCAGCCAAATCAACACAGTCAATCAATTGCCCGAAGTTTTAAACAATAAAACTTACACATTGCAAGAACATACGGAACAAGCAAAAGAGCCTGAATATCTGCACGCGACTGAAGAGGTCAAAGCTAGGCTAAAGGAATTGGGTTTCCAGGAAGCAGAATTAAATCAAGCTGCGCTCAAAGTCAGTTTGCAACTAGTCGCTACTCCCGGCAATGCGCATATTAGAGCGCCCTTTGGCACTATCAGTTACCTCGTCACACCATCGGGGATGATCATTCCTATCGGAGGACTCGAGTATTCTCGTTTTTATCCACCATTCATGTCCCCGTCATACAGATTCTCGTCACGTTCACGCTTTCCTTCCAGATTTTATAGTCCGTTTTACTCACCATTCGCATTCGGCAATCAACTTCATCCGTTTTATGCGGCAGATTTGGAAGTACGTCAGTACGTAGATTATGGCGTAGAAATCGTCATCAGCGATACGAGTTCAGGCAAAGTACTGTATTCCGTCGTCGCCAAAACCACGCAAAACGATACCGAGATCGGGCCTTATGTTGCTCTTCTCGTTGAAAGCGCTTTGCGCGAATTTCCTAAGAAAAGCGGTGAAAGTCAGGTAGAAATTCAAATAGAAAAATAGAATTCCCATACTCAACGCTGGCCTTAATTGCCATTTAAGTAAAAAAAAATCCCAAGTTTCATCTTGGGATTTTTTTTGCATAAAATTCGCAATATCTCAATCGAGATAATCAACTAGATCGCTAAATCTCTTAAGGCGTAGGTCAATGCTCTATCGACTAAGGAATTGGCCAAAATGGTATTGGCGGTACCCGCCCGATATTTATTCTCTAAATCGGTCGAAGAAATCGAAAATGCCTGATCACCCTGACGATTTGCAAAGATAAAACTAGTACGTTTTGGGCTAATCCACGTCAATTTAAAGCGTGTGACTTGTTCCCCTTCATCACTAAAATCCAACCACATACCGCGTTCTAAAGCCGCAACCTGTTTAGTCGCATCATCGTC
>JAYVHZ010000427.1:0-1575 GCA_043770645.1 Undibacterium sp.
GCATAGACTTCATCGGCCTCCAATGATTTTGGCGCAGTCCATGGCATTGCTCTATTGATGTAGTCCCACATCGTCGACAATTTCGCCAATTTCATCATGGTCGTTTTTTGCGCGACACCACCTTGCGCATTCGCGGCAACGATACCTTTCTTGATATCTTCTGGAGTAGTACCGCCAACTAAAGGTGGAAAAACTTCATTTAGTTCGCCAAAACTGCCGTGACAACTCGCACATTTCGCCTCCCAAATTTGCTCACCTTGCGCAACTGAACCTTTGCCTTTAGGAAGCCCCTTAAAATCACCGCGCACGTCAATATCCCAAGCCTTGACTTCAGCGGGTGTCGCTTTCCGGCCTATGTGTTGCCAAGGCTTTTCTTGTGCGAAAACGGTGGAAGCACTGATGCTGATCAGGCTTAGCAATAAGATTTTTTTGTAGTTGATTTTTTGCATTAGGACACCTGCACATTCGAAACTTCGCCGTTACTGGAAATTTTCCAGGACTGAATGGCGTTATTGTGATAAATCGATTTTGTTCCGCGCACTGCACGCAGTTGATTCAGCTTTGGCTGCACGTAGCCAGTTTCATCGATCGCACGGCTTTGGATAATGGTGGGCGATCCATCCCAAACCCAATCGATATTAAATCGGGTCAAAGCTTTGCTGAGTATTGGGGTTTCGAGACGTGCTGTTCGCCAGTTACGACCACCGTCCACGCTGACGTCAACACGCTTAATTTTGCCGCGGCCTGACCATGCCAAACCTGTGATGTTATAAAAACCCTTATCAAGCAAAGTTTGCCCGCCTGAAGGTGTCGTAATAACGCTCTTGCACTCTTGCACTGAGGTATATTGACGATGCATACCGTCTGGCATCATGTCGATGTAGTGTATGGTTTCATCTTTGGTGTCATAACGCTCATCGCCTACTTCAATGCGACGCAGATACTTAACCCAACTAACGCCCTGTACGCCAGGCACAACCAAACGAAGTGGGTAGCCATTCTCTGGACGCAGCATTTCACCATTCATCGCCCATGCAACCAACACATCATCCATAGCACGGTCGATCGCAATGGTACGCGTCATGCTTGAGCCATCAGCACCTTCGGCCAGTACATATTTGCCTTTCTTCTTGTCGTAGCCGCACATATCTAGCAAGGTAGAAAGCAATACACCGGTAAATTCTGAGCAGCTCAACATACCATGCGTGTACTGAACCGTCGGTAAAGCGACATTGCCCCACTCAGCACCTGTGTTAGCACCGCATTCAATAAAGTGAATGCGAGAGACACTAGGCAATCGCATTAAATCATCCATCGTGAAGACTCGCTCTTCCTTAACCAAGCCATTGATCATCAAACGATGTCCGCTTGGATCAATGTCGTGCCAACCTTGATGATGTCGCTCAAAATGCAAACCATTTGGTGTGATGATGCCGAATAAGCCTTGGAGTGGCGTAAAGCTGACTGAAGCTTGAGAGACGCGAGTGAGACCTGGACTTTCTCTGCGTTGCAGATTTTTTTCCCATTGGGACGGCATGCCATCGCCAGTTGAAGCGACTGGCTGGCCCAAGGTTT
>JAYVHZ010000428.1:0-2203 GCA_043770645.1 Undibacterium sp.
TCCGACGGCTGCTATTTCAATGAATAGTATCGATGGCGCGATTAACAGAATGAAAACAAGGTAACGAACATCAGTTGCAAGCCAGAAAAATGCCAGCGGGACAACAGCAAATAACGGTGCAACCACAGCGAATCCATATTTTATAGATCGAGCGATAATAGAAGAAGTGGCCTGTTCCGATGCAATTGATGCATCTCGCCAGAGACTATTTGTGATCCACGACGACACAAAAAGATGTAACAACATAGCGTTGGTTGCAACAATTGTATATTGGCCGAAACTCTTGGCACTTAGAAAATATGACAATAGCACTATGGTCAACAGGTTGAAAATCCTGCTTCCGACAACTGAAATGAGGTAATAAAGATTCATGCTTAGTTGGGTTTTTTCTGCGTTAAATCAACTGACAGCTTTTTTAGGTCAGCATCGATCATTTCACTGACTAAGCTTTCAAATGGCGTAGTAGGTTCCCATCCGAGCTTGTCCTTGGCCTTAGCTGGATTGCCGATCAAGGGTTCTGCTTCTAATGGCCGAAAATATTCTTCGGCTACCGCGACACGTATGTCACCGGTTTGACGGCAAACGCCGATTTCATTTAGACCGTCGCCAAGCCAATCAAGCGTAGTTCCAACGTACCGAAACGCCAGCTCGACAAACTCCCGAACTGTGTGCGTAGTACCAGTTGCAAAAATGTAGTCTTCGATTTGATCGGCCTGTGCAATTCGCCACATTCCGTCGGCATAATCCCGCGCATGACCCCAATCTCGCATGGCGCCGAGATTCCCTAGAAGTAGCCTCTCAGGGCTCCCTACAAAAATAGCAGCGGCAGCCGAAGTAATCTTGCGCGTTACAAAAGAGCTTTCGCGGCGAGGGCTTTCATGATTGTATAGGATTGCAGATCCACAGAGCATTCCAAATTCTTCTCGATATAGCTTCACGAAGCTATCAGCAAAAACCTTAGCAATGCCATAGGCACTCCTCGGCGATCGGCAGGATAACTCTGTCTGGGGAGAAGTCGTGGCGTTACCAAAAACTTCGGCGCTTGATGCTTGAATAAACCTTGTCAGCGGGCTGATTTCTCGCAAAGTTTCAAGCATACCCAAAACAGCCGATCCATTGACCATCGAGACATCAGTTATATGCTTATTCATCTCGGCACCGGAACTCTTGGCAGCAAGATTAAATACAAACGCAGGCTCAAATCTCTTTATTATTTCTGCGAACCGTAGCTGATCCAACAGATTCCACTCAACTATCGTTACGTTCGAGTCGCCAGAAAACTCCTGAACTTCAAACTGTCTATTCAAATTTCGTGTAGTCCCAATCACATGAATACCATCATTGAGCAATCTAGAACTCAAATAATATGCATCTTGCCCACCAATTCCAGTAATTACTGCTGATTTATTCATTTTTTCTTTTCGTTTAAATCACAAAATCAGATATGAAAGTGCCACACTATCGCCTAATCGAAATTTAACATTAACGCTAAAGCGCACTCATTCATCTCAGATCACAAGCCATTCTGCTTGAGCATTGCTTCTGTCTGGGCAGAACGCAAATCAGCGGCTGCCATTTCTTTAACCATCTCTGCAAACGTGATCTTTGGCGACCAACCCAGCTTTTCTCTCGCTTTACTTGCATCGCCTAAGAGCGTTTCTACTTCGGTCGGGCGGAAGTAGCGCGGATCGACGCGGACGATACACTTGCCATGTTGATCATAGCCCTTGGCGTCAAGATCTGCGCCTTCCCAATCTATTTTTAGTTCAAGTTCAGCGGCGGCTTGATCCACAAAATCCCGGACGCTGTATTGCACACCAGTCGCAATCACAAAGTCGTCTGGCACCTCTTGTTGTAGCATCAGCCACTGCATCTCAACATAATCTTTGGCATGACCCCAATCCCGCAAGGCGTCCAGATTACCGAGGTAAAGGCATTCTTGTACTCCCACCTTGATCCGCGCAAGCGCTTGCGTGATCTTACGTGTTACAAACGTCTCACCACGCAGTGGGCTCTCGTGGTTGAACAAAATACCGTTGCAAGCATACATGCCGTAAGCCTCACGATAGTTCACAGTGATCCAATAGGCATAGAGCTTTGCCACAGCGTAAGGACTGCGTGGATAAAAGGGTGTGCTCTCCCGTTGCGGGATTTCCTGCACGAGTCCATAAAGTTCAGATGTGCTGGCTTGATAGAATCGCGT
>JAYVHZ010000429.1:0-6501 GCA_043770645.1 Undibacterium sp.
AACCGATAAACAAAAAACGAAAGGACAAAGCTATGAACTTCACAACTCAAAACCTTACGTTTCCCGCTCTTAAATCTTTGTAACCCGATATTTTTGAAAAATATATTGTAACTAAGTTTCACTTTACATTTGAACGACAAATTTACACAAACAACCCCATTTTTTACATGTAAATTTACATGTAAAAATGTTTTTTAAAGGAGCTTTACCATGAATGCATTTTCCGGTTTCCGAGGCCATAACTCTTCATTACGCGCTGCTAATCCTTTAACTGATGACCAAATAGCCCGTGTTGCACCGTCAATTTTTGCAGAACATAAACACGGCAGTCGTTCAGATCGTTATACCGTTATTCCAACAATTGAAGTGTTAACAGCCTTGCGTAAAGAAGGTTTTAGCCCTTTTATGGTTTGCCAAACAAAGAGCCGCGATGAAGAAAAACGCGGCCATGCAAAGCACATGATTCGTATGCGTCATGAAAGCAAAATCCAAAATAATCAAGCTAATGAAATCATCCTTTTAAACTCACATGATGGTTCGTCGTCGTATCGAATGATAGCCGGTGTTTTCCGTTTTGTTTGTTCAAATGGGATGGTGGTTGGAGATATCGCGGACGATATCCGCATAAGACATTCTGGCGATGTTATTGATAACGTGATCGAAGGCGCATTTCGTGTTTTAGATGATTTTCAGCTAGTAGATATGCACCGCGAAGCGATGCAGTCACTAACATTAAATGTTGAAGAACAACACGCTTTTGCTCAATCTGCTTTAACTCTGAAATATGATTTGGATACAGCACCAGCCCCGATCACAACAACCGATTTATTGCGCCCTAAACGCATTGAAGATCAAAAAACTGATCTATGGACTACCTTTAATCGAGTGCAAGAAAATATTATTAAAGGAGGCATTCGTAGTCGCTCAAAAGAGGGCAAGGTATCGACTACGCGAGAAGTGAAAGGCATCGATCAAAACATAAAACTAAATCGGGCTTTATGGACATTGGCCGAAGAAATGAGAAAGTTAAAAAATTAATACACGCGCCTGGGGGAGCTTTCCCCCAGTAATTTATAGGTCATTTGTATCTGTCATTATTGTTAATAAGTTTGATCTTGACTAACGTTTCTTTTTTCTTAAAAGTGTAAAATATTTACATATCTAAAATATTTTACATGCAAATAACAAGTATTGCCCCTAATCAGCTTATTTTCATAGTGCAAAAAGTAAAGCGCTTTTAATTTACAAAGTAGTTGACAAGCAAACTTGAAGTATTGTATTTTATTGTATCCGTTTGACCACGGCTTTTGGGGGTAATCGACTTTTCGGGTGATTGCCCCCTTTTTTATTTTTTCGCGGACGCGAAAAAAACTCCCTCCCCTTACTTCCTATCAAAACTCTAAAAAAAACGCCCCAATGTAGCGTTTTTTGGCCTCTTTTTGGTCTTGTTAGGGTGTACCTGAAATGTACTAGATGTAATTGGTACTGTTTTAGCTTAAACTGATACCCTAATAGAACCAGTCCCGTTTAATAGACCCTAATCAGACTTGAATTCAATATGAGCTTTTTTGTGCGTGCTTACCTACGAGCATCAACGCTTGAGCAAAACGCAGAGCGTGCAAAAGCGATGCTGGATGACTTTGCACAATCGCATAATGTCATTATTTGCAATTACTATATTGAAAACGAATCCGGCGCTCACCTTGAGAGGCCGGAATTGTTTCGACTTTTAAACGATAGTCGTACATCTGATGTTTTATTGATTGAAGATGTAGATAGGTTATCTCGACTGACCCGCGACGAATGGGATAGATTAAAGCAACTTATTCGCGCCCGTGATGTTCGTATCGTTGGCGTAAACGTCCCTACTACGTGGATGCACTTACGACCAGGACAAAACGATTTTGATTCTAGAATATTTGGCGCTATTAACGATATGCTTTTAGATATGCTTGCGGCCATCGCACGGCGAGATTATGAACAACGCAGAACGCGACAAAAACAAGGAATCGAAAAAGCGAAGACTTTGGGAATATACCGAGGCAGGAAGCGCAACCTCAAAAAATATGAAACTATTCAAAAATTATTGAATAGTGGAACATCATGGAGTTCAATACAAGAACTTGTCAAATGCAGTCGCAGCACTATAAGCGCCGCAAAAAAACACAAATTTCCAGATGTTAAAAAAACAGATTGATATTTTCGCGTCCGCGAAAATATCATTGTGGATTCAATGTTTTTTCAAAATCGGATCTATCGACCCTACGCCTCTCACCCCGTAAATTCGACAAGCGCGAAGCTATGGTTTGTTTGTGAAATTGAAATACTAGATTCTTTGAGTTGGGCGGTATAGTTTCGTCATTAAATAAGGCATCAACTAACTGTTTTTGCACTGCAATTAGTAGTTTATCCATTTGTGCCGCGCTTGGATTTGGAGTTTTTGACATCATCAAAGCGACCAATGATAAAGAATCGAAGCGCAGTCTATAACAAAGACTCTCGTTAACGCGTCGATTTAATTTACTCGTATCTTCGTTGGTTGTATCATCTTGCTTAGCCATCCATGACTCCCTTGTTAGTGTGGGTGGTTAGGTTTGTAAAGTGGTTGCACCCGCTTTACAAACCGCCTTGCTAATTATTAGCTCAGCTTTATTTCAGCCTGGTGTATATAAACACCATCTTTCCGAATGGCAGCAATAGCCGCCGCAGAATCAAAACCAATTCGCTTATCGCTCGGTGCAATATCAAGATTTATGTTATGCGCCTGTACCTCATGTAAATCAGGATCATCAAATTTCAAAGGTTTTATGTCCGTTCCCGCAGGGACAGTGAAAAATTTTGTGTGGTCTTTGGCGCTTTTATATGTATCAACAAACATAAAATCCCTATCTAAAAAATTACTGAAACCTAAACATCTTAGGTATTTTGTTATTTATAGTCAAGCGAATTAACTTCACAAAAATAAAAATCATAAAAGATTTTTTGCAGTGTCAAAAACGCTAATTTTGATATAACATTTTATGTTATTTGATACTGCAATTAATTCAATTTTCGCCACCACTGAACAGCAAATAATGAAAACGTTAAAGACATAAAAACGCATAAATTTAAAATCGTTTTAAGCGTCTCGGATTCATTGTTTATAACGTGAATTCTATTCGTAATAACTAAGCTTCCAAGTAGAGCTAGAAGCAAAGAAACAATTGCATACGCTAATACGGTTTTTTTAATATTTGGTTTCATAACTTGGCCTCACACTTAATAATTAAAAAGTATTCAGATTCTAACTCTAAAAACACCTTAGTTAACTTCTTCGATCTAATTTTTTCTCTTAATTTGTAACGCTAAAAGACTTTACTAATAAATTTCAATATGAGTAATAGTATATTTTTGACCTATGTTCTCTGAATTAAGTGCAAATGAACTAAAAAACATATATTATTGGCGCACAAAAATTCCTTGCAACAGTTTAATTTGTGGCGTACATTAATATATGGCAAAGATAGATGAAAAGAAGAAAGCTGGAAGACCTTCATTGCCAGCGGAGAAGAAACGAACCGCTAGACTCTCAATGAGGACTTATCCAGACGTTGAGGAAAAAGCGCGTAGAGTTGGTACAGCAGCAGTAGAGGCCGCAATACGCAAGATTAAAGAATTCTAAATAGGAAAAAATATATTCACAAATTTGAATGTAGAACTACCAAGCGACGAAGCTGAAGCGCTTGCAGAGTTTTTAAAACGGGTCGGGTTTAGTGATTTCCGAAGCCTGGCAAAATCCGATGAAGAGGCATATTTAATGCAATACGGTGCGGCGAAGATAGAAAAATCTCTCGCTGATGCTGGTCACTCGCCCAGATAGAAGAATCTTTGTGTCTAATAAGCTGACCGAATTTGAACAAGGCGTGTTTTACGCTGCGGCGATTGTACAAATCACAGCCGATCAGCCAGGTATTGCTGCTGATATTGTGAAATCGGCGGGACTCCATAATCATGATTGTTCTGAGCTTGATGAAATGGACAAAGAGGCTTTACGTGTTGTGAATCGCGAAAAAGGCATGAGCCTAAAAGGTTTAAATTGAAAACGAATAATCGATGAAACAGCGAGTGAAGAAGAAAATTATTTTTGCAGCGATTCGGCGCAAAATAAAGCCATTCTGGTTAGTTAAATCAGCGATCCACATGAAACCCTTGCGAGTCGTTATTGGAGAAATAGCGAACCCCGAGGCGCTTGATATTCTTAAGGTGATGAATACAGGTCATATCGGCTCGTTAAACCATTAATTTAACCTAGTAAAAATAAAAGTGATCGGAATAATGCGATGTCTATGAAATCTAAAAATATAGATAACCCTCGCCATGAAATATTGATTTGCTTTGGATTCGTATTTCATTCTGAGAATGAAAATTTTTGGTTTGATGATTGGAATGGCGACATTAGTAAGGAATTTGACTCCCATGCGGAAGCGATAAACGATGCATGGCTACAGCTTGCCGAAGTTTCCGAATTGTATCAAGGCTTATTCAAAGAATTGATTTCAAGCCAGATGTTTAATTCACATGATGCCGAAGTCAAGCAATATGAATTGCTTGACTCTGCCTTTGATTGTGAATGGAATAAGTTGACGTTTGACGAACAAAAATTGTCAATTTTGAACAGCAAAAAACTTCAAGAAAGATGCTTAAAGGAAAAACGTCATGACTAACAACATAGTTGGGCTAATTTTTATTTTTTTCGCATTGTATGCGATGGTTGAACGACTGATGTTCGGCAAAGCCCGTTTTCGCCTAGTTGCAACTCTAATTGCTATTTGTTTAGGTATTTTTGCACTGTCTAAAACAACAGCCAAAAATGATTTATACGCGACAATTTCTGGATTATTTTTTTGTGCTGCTTTGTTTGAACTAGCGGTTACAAAAATTACTGAAATTGCGGCCACCCTAAAAGAAAAAAATTGACCATGAAAACAAAGCCAAAAGGTTATATAGAAATTGATGATTCCGGCAGGTCAGGGATGGCAACAACACTTAGTGGACTTGGCTACAGTAAAGAGCAAATAAGTGTTCTAGCTAAAGCAATTGAATCTGAAACCTTAATTGTTGGCTCTGTGCTCTTAGAGAAATCACCGGCTACAGCAAAGATCGTAAAGACTATTAGTTCTGAAAGAAAATTTAGAGAGAAGCGGCAACGCCGTGAAAGCAGAAGTAAAAAGTAATCGTTCAAAACAAAAAGGAAAAGGAAAAATATGTCTAACAATACTCTCGCCGCTCATGAAATCGCGCTCACCGCGATTTTAGTTGAAGCTAAAAAGCTCGGATATGACATTGAGGGCATTTGTACAGCCGCAACCACTAATATGCACGGCGCGGCTTATCGTGGCGGTACTGCTACCGTAGTACCCGCCATCGATGCCATCAACGAAGCTTTGACCAACGCAAGGCTTTACTAAATAACGCTAGTCGATAACTAGCATTAATTGAAAATGAACGGGAATGGTTATGACAGATACGAACTTGAATAACGAATTTGCATCTGACGATGAAAGACATTTCGTGGTCATAGGAACGACGAGGATTGGAAGGCGCAATACAACCAATATCGTTACACCAATCACCGAGAAAACGAACTTATCACAACCTAAAGGTGGAGTAACATTAGGTCATGTTGTCGGGTCTGGTATGGCTCCAAACAAAAGTTGGGTTGAACATGCATATCCATTGCAACAAATTACTATTCAATTGCAAGGAACTCGACATAGCGACCGCAATGCAATTATTGAACAACTTGAAACGGTTTTAAAAAGGCTGAAATGCGGCGATGAAAGCGGGGAATCTCACGACGATGACTTTGGATACCGGTTCACTGTTGAATTAGCTTCAAAGTACCCTTCCTTTTTTGATGAACCGGCAGGTAACAAGTAAGAAAATTTATATTACGGTAATATTATTTGGAGTTGAAAATGACAGAAATTGCAAAATTACTTTTGGATGGCGTATTAAGGTTTATTGTTTTGTTCTCAATGTTGATCGTTATTTTTTCTATTAATGGGCATGATTTATTTTCATTTACTGCTAATCCTTTTGCGAAAAATATAGCGGGTTTAGTTGTTGCGTTCTTTGTTTTATCTAAAGCTATACCACGTCCGAAATCGTTAGTTAGTGGTATTCAGCATGATTTGTAAGTGCTTGCATTGACTGAATAAAATTGTGCGCGGAAGGTAAATCGACAAAATTCAAGGATGCCGTGGCGCAGATGTCCTAAGCGTAAATTTAAGTGCGCTTGATTGTCGGTCTTCCACCTCCCTATCCAGATTTTCGCGTCCGCGAAAATAGTCTAGTCCGGTGCATTGTCTCGGACAATTTCCCTACCTGGTAACAGGCCGCGAGGATCTTGCGGCCAGCGGTGGCAACTTACCCACCGCGCCGATCATTCGTGGTCTTCTCATTGACCAAGATCTTCACCGTGGATAAGTTGCCACATCAAAAACCGTTATCAAGACGTTA
>JAYVHZ010000430.1:0-22549 GCA_043770645.1 Undibacterium sp.
CACCGGAAGGTTTTGAAGCCTTTGCCGACCCCCGCAATCCTGATGGACGTGCGCTGGGATATTAATTACGGCTTATGCATTTTATGAGAGCGCGATAGATGTTAGCGTTAATGAAGGAATCTCAAGTTCTTGCTATTAAAGATGAGGAGTCGCAGCTCGCCATCCCAACAGTCTGGCGGCCAGTGATTAAGGAAGTTATTAGTGCGTTTGTGCGCCATGATTACCAGCTAAACACCAGCGTTCATGGTGTAACGCCAGTCTCTCTTGAAACAGCAGACCAAATTAGAAATTACATATTGGCATATGGGGAAGAATTGAGTGAACTCCCTGATGAAACGTGGGCTTCGTCAGTCTGCATATGGATGGGCGATCGATGGGATGCGCTTATCGATCTTTGGACGTTGTCGGAGGGGCGAAGCGACCTTGTACTCAGCTTGAAAGTGACAGAAGGCGATGACGGCTTTGAATTTAGCATTTACATGGTTTATGTGCCTTAATGGTCACCATGCTTAGAATCGCCATTGACTATTCCACCTAAATTGATGACCGGCGTGGTGACCCCATCATCTCGGCACACAAGCTACCTGACCTCGGCTTCAGATTTAGCTGAGTTTTTTCCAGTAGGACTTAGTTTCGCCATTCACCTATTTTTGAGGTAATCGCAACACAAACTTTATCCATATCAAATTTCCCTTTATTGAGCGTACTCGTGCATGCTTGGGCGTTGCGCGAAAACTTGGGCGTATCGGCGGCCGCAAACGGCAAATGACCGATAGCAAGATTGAATCTGCCAAAAAACTGTTAAGGAACGGCGTACCGCCGCGTGACGTGGCTAAGAATCTTGGTGTGTCAGTTCCTACGCTGTATCGCTGAATTCTAGCATCTACCTACCCTTAAAGATTTCGCGGGGTTGGGCTTAGAACCCCTAGTTGGTGATGTACACCACGTTCTATTCATGTGGTTGACCATGCTTTTATTGATGGACGATTTTGGGATTAGCGTCAAAACCACTACGGTAGCACGGTTATCACGCGCACAAAATCAATTGTGAAACTCGCGTTGATCAAGGAAATCGAAGTTGAGAAATGCTTGAATAATGATGGCGCACTTTATGATCGTCAAGTACGCCTACTGTAATCAGATGGAATATGGAGTGCCAATGGCTTCCAATCTCCTGACCGAATTGAATATGAATATCTGACCAACGATCTTACCTTGTTGCCTGGAGTCGTGGCGTTCTTATACCATCGACGGTGGGACAAGGAAAAGTATTACGATTGTTTAAAAAATGATTTAGCAGGAGCAAAAGCGTGGGAAAAGAGCGCAGTCGCCATTGAGCAACAAGCAATACTGGGTATCGTGAGCGTGCTATTAACACGCCTATTTTTACATCACCGACAAACTGAACTTCAACTTGTTGTGCCTGATTCAACTCAAGAAAATAAGCATAAAAACGAACAAAAAAACGCTACTTTCTGATATCAATATTCGTTTGCGCATACATTGGTGCCACTTATCGAAAATCCCTCGGCAGCTCTGGCACTTCTTAAAAAACTGCTTTCACCATAAACACGAGCCAGCACTCTATCAACGACAGTTAGCACCTCTTTTGCGACAACATCTATGAACTTTGCCGGACACCCTTACCCAAATTACTAGAGAAAATAGACCTGATAATCAAAAAGTCTATAGCCGTATTTTTGAGAAATAGTCAATTAGATTTTGATGGGACAGCCCTGGATATTTAACTTTCTTGTACACATGCACTGTTTTAGACTAAACTTGCCATGCATCCACTTTTGTGCGGAGCATCAAAATAAGACATTTCCAATTGAAACAACAGTCAACATGATGCTTAGCACGAAGCCATGCAGCCAAAATGAGCTATCGTCAAGGTCACGTGAACTTTATGATCAATCGAGCGGCGAATGAAATTCAGTGTTTTAGGCAAAGTAGTTACTACTTAAGTCTTTATTGCAATTGCCATTCTTCATCACTACCGTTTGTCGGACGTTCTTCATTGTTGGTCAGGGTCTGCTCGATTTCGCAGATATTTGCGCTAGATTTGAAGTATCTATATGTAGGAATTCAAAATGAAAAAGAAGATGAAGAGTTTTGGTCAGGGCTTCACTCTCGTTGAGGTGATGATCACCGTTGTTATTATAGGCATTTTAGCTGCGATCGCTCTGCCTTCCTATAAACAGCATATTGTTCGCGGGTATCGTTCAGCGGCGCAAGCGGAAATGGTCGATATTAGTAGTCGTCAACAACAATTTTTTATGGCCGATCGCACGTTCGCTGACACAGCAAAGCTTAGTTCCAGCGGCTTTGCATTGTCAAAAGATGTCGGCGATAAATATGATTTTGCGGTCACTGTCGATAATGATGCAACACCTCCTTCCTTTTTAATTACTTTTACTCCAAAGGCGGGTGGTACTCAGGTAGAAGATGGCGCTCTCACGCTCACCAGTACGGGCGTTAAGGGACCAGATGGAAAGTGGTGATTATGCGAAACTCCTTGATCTCTCTCCGCCTACAGAGCGGTGCTTTAATGCTGGAAGTGCTGGTCACTTTTGTGATTCTTGCCATAGGTTTATTAGGCTTGGCGGGTTTGCAGGTGAAGCTGCAGTCATTTGAAATGGAATCGTATCAACGCGCTCAGGCATTGATGTTATTGGATGACATGGCAATTCGCATTACGACCAATCGTAATGCGGCCGCTAGTTATGTTACCAATAGTCCTCTTGGTGCAAAGATGACTTGTCCGACGACCACGACAATGCGAGCCCAGCGTGATATTGGAGAATGGTGTCAAGCACTACAAGGCGCAGCGGAGAAATCCAGTGGGGCGAGCGTTGGCACTCTGGTTGGCGGGCGTGGCTGTGTTGAAAGTTTGGGCTCTGATTCGTATATGGTGACAGTCAGTTGGCAAGGGTATGTGTCGGCCGCAGCCCCTGCCGCCACCATAACCTGTGGGCAGAATTCCTATGACCAGTCTGGCACACCGTGCGTCAATGACCTTTGTCGCCGGGCGGTCACCACCGTCGTTAGGATTGCCAAGTTATAGATGTGGGAAAATAATATCATGGGTATGAAGTCAAAAATTTTGATCAGAGCCTCAGTCTTTTCGCGAATTCAGCGTGGTTTTAGCTTGGTCGAATTGATGATTGCGATGGTAATTGGTTTGCTGATGGCGCTAGCGCTGATCGCTTTGTTTTATAAAATTAACCGCACCAATACCGAGATGGCTAAGACCAATAGCCAAATAGAGAATGGCCGGTTCGCACTTCAAATTTTGGCTCAAGACGTGACTCATGGAGGCTTTTGGGGAAGCTATGTGCCAGAGTTTGATGACCTGACTTTAAAAGGAACGCCAAAAGACGCACCTACCGCAGTGCCGAACCCCTGTTTGCCGTATTCGACGCCTTGGACAGCAGCAAATATAGCAAATTTACTTGGAATTCCAGTGCAAGTATATGGGGAAACCCCTCCTTCTGGTGCTGGTTGCGTCACGGTACTGTCCGCCAATAAGAAAGCGGGAACAGATGTTCTAGTGGTGCGTTACGCTGAAAATTGTGTTGCGGGTTCGGGCGGTAACTGTGACGCCGACGTCGCGGGTAACCTCTATTTTCAATCCTCATACAGCTACCGTTCGTACTGTGCAAGTGGGTTAACCGCAGATGCTGTGCCGTACATATTGGACACCACAGGCTTTGATACCTTACATGAAAAAGACTGCACTACTGCGGTGACTGCAAAACGTAAATTCATTTCTAACATTTACTACGTTCGTGACTACGCCAAGACCGTGGGTGATGGTATTCCTACCCTCATGGTGACACAGTTTGGCCTGACTGGTGGTGTACTTGCCCACCAAAAAGCCTTGCCTTTGATTGAGGGTATCGAGGGTTTTCGCGTGATGTTGGGAATTGATAGTTTGAGTAAAACCGGTGCAGCGGTCGATTATACGAAATCAATAGCCTGGGCAGATCCATCAAATTACACCACGTCGACTAACCGGGGAGATGGTGTACCCGACGGTGATTTTGTAAGCTGTACCGATACTACGCCATGCACTGTCACACAACTTACCAATGTCACTGTGGCGAAGTTGTATGTACTTGCTCGCTCCAGCGCCACGACCTCCGGATATACAGACAACAAAACCTACGAATTAGGAGGTAGCACGCTTGGCCCATTCAACGATGGTTTCAAGCGACATGTTTTTTCAACCACTGTCAGGGTTAATAATGTTGCTGTCAGAAGGGATCTCCCATGATTAAGTACACTTCGCTTCACTCCCAGCGGGGGATTACTCTCCTTATTGGTTTGATCATGCTTATTTTAATCACACTAACGGTGGTAACTGCATTTAAGTTTAGCAACGTCAACTCCAAAGCTGTCGGAAATATGCAGGTAAAAAATGAAGCGAATGCTGCTGCAAATATTGCTATTGAGCAAGTTCTTAGCTCATCCTTTACCGACGATCCTGTTGCTGAACCTAAGCTGGAGGTGGATCTTAATCATGACGGGAATGTCGATTATACGGTTTCTGTGTCTAAGCCAAAGTGCGTTCGAGCCGCGATCGATTCGGCGGGCGCTAAGAGTAGTTTATCGCTTGGGAGTGAGATGACTTCGCAAGATAGCTGGAATACCGTGTGGGAAATCGAAGCAGAAGTAGATGACACTAAAACAGGTGCCAAAACATCCGTCAGTGCAGGTGTGAGAGTGCTACTCGCACAAGATCAAAAAGATAAAGTTTGTATTTGATGTAGATACTTGAGTTAATTAAATAATAGGTAATTATGATGAAAAATTCATTATTTAAAATGTGCGTAGCCATGAGTTTGCTGACGCATCACCTTTCTGCATTTGGGGACGATACCGATTTATTTCTAAACCCGCCAACATCTGCTTCGCAAGCGCCAAACGTGCTGATTATTATAGATAACTCAGCAAATTGGAGTTCTGCATTTGCAGCTGAGAAAGCGGCACTTGAGGCGGTCTTAAAAAACCTGCCTGTCGATAAATTCCGGGTTGGTTTGATGATGTTTACGGAGACTGGTGCTGGCAATCCTAATCCAGGTGGCGGCTATGTTCGGGCGGCGATGCGTTTTATGGACTCCACCAATAAAACGATATACGCCGATTTGATGGCGAGTTTAAGCAACTCTAATCCCAATTCAGACAAAGGCAACGGGCGTAGTCTGAGCCTCATGATGGCCGAAGCCTATTACTATTATGCTGCCAAGAACGCTTATGGCGGGATTAAGGCGAAACGAGATTATCCATCCAATCCCTTAGCCGGAGCGAGCTATGCAAAGTCGAGGGCTGTCTATGCCTTACCGGGTAATGCATTTGCGAGCAGTGGTAGCACGACCTATGTTAATAGTACAAAAGATGGCTGTCAAAATAATTACATTATTTACATCGGCAATGCGACAGCTGGTGGCAATGTTACTAAAGATAATGCCAGTGAGAATTCCACCGCCAGAAATTTACTCAGCGCTGCTGCCATAGAGCTTGGCGCTTCGGGCACCGCCGCTACTGCGGAAATCCCTATTTCGCCTAGTGGTGACTCCTACAATGTGGCAAATGAATGGGCGAAGTTTATGCGAAAAACCAGCCCATTGAAAATTATTACTTATACTATTGATGTTAATACCGCAACAGGAGATCCTTCGAATAGTGCTTTGCTCAGAAGCATGGCGACAGAAAGTGACGGCGAATATGCCTTAGTGGCGACTGCAGATGTTTCTTCAATCACCGATGCGATTAACTCTGTTTTTACTAGAATCCAGCCAGTCGACAGTGCGTTTGCGTCGGTCAGTTTGCCAGTGAGCGTGAATACGCAAGGCACCTATTTAAATCAGGTATTTATTGGTATGTTCCGACCAGATAGTGGCTCTGCCCCAAGATGGGCAGGTAATTTGAAGCAATACAAATTTGGTTATGATGCCAATAAAGTACTCAGGTTACAAGATGCTGATAGTAAGTCAGCGATTTCTGGCAATTCTGGATTTGTCGATGCATGCGCGCGCAGCTTTTGGACACCGACAACGGCCGATACAGACTGGCTGTTTAGACCCTCGGGAGACTGCCTAACTGTTGCGGGCTCAGACCAATCTAATACACCTGATGGTAACGTGGTAGAAAAAGGTGGACAAGGATACAGACTACGTCAGACTGCTATGGTAATTACGCGCAACATGCAAACCTGCAGTAATGCTTCCTGCACAGCTCTGAGTAAGTTTGACAGTACTTCTGTGACATCAGCAATGCTTGGCGTCGGCACTAGTGCAGAGCGTGACAAGCTCATTAACTGGCAGCGAGGACAGGATTTGCAAGGCGAAAGAACAGGCGAAAAAGACGACCTCTCTGTGAGCCTTCAGATGCGCCCATCGTCGCATGGAGACGTGGTACATTCACGCCCAGTGGCAATCAACTACGGGACGGATGCTATACCTGATGTCGTGGTGTTTTACGGTGGGAATGATGGTGCATTACGGGCAGTGAATGGCAATCAAACTGGTACTGGTGCGGGCGACGAAATATGGAGTTTTGTGCCGCCAGAATTTTTCCCGAAAATTAAACGCATCAAGACAAATAGTCCGAATATTAGTTTTCCTGGCTATGATGCCAATACGGCGATTGGTGACATTGACCCTACCCCCAAGGATTATGGTGTTGATGGGCCAGTAACAGCGTACAAAAAGGGCAGCACTGCATGGATTTTTTCGGCCATGCGTCGTGGTGGAAGTGCTATGTATGCGTTTGATATGGAGGACGCAAAAGCTCCCAAGTTAAAATGGAAAATAGACGGAACGCAAGCAGACTTTCTCACTCTTGGTCAGACTTGGTCTTCGGCTAAAGTGATTCAGTCTACTGCTTACTCAGGACCTATGCTTGTGATGGGTGGCGGTTACGACACCTGTCAAGACGTTGACGGCAATGCCAATACTTGTGGAACTAAGGGCAAGAATATTTATGTACTAGACGCCGATAGTGGAAAGCTGTTGAAGAAATTTGCTACTGACAGTAGCGTCGTTGCCGACGTTGCCATCGTACCCGATAGCGCTGGACTAATCATGTTTGCCTACGCCGTTGATTTGGGCGGTAATATTTATCGTATCTCTGGGGTGGATGCCAATACTGCGATTGGTGCCACTCTACCGGCAAACTGGACCATCACCAAGATCGCTGCCTTGGGTGGTAGTGGCTTAAATAATCGGAAATTCATGTTTACCCCAGATATCGTGGAAGATAATGGTGGTTATCTTTTGTTAGTCGGTTCAGGGGACCGTGAAAAGCCGGTGGCTTTTTATACGAACGCAACTGCGGTCAACAACTACTTTTTTTCAGTATTGGATAAGCCAACTGAAGCGTCTTGGCTAACGACGGGGACGGGAGGTTGCGGTTCTGTGATTTGTCTAAGTGCCTTAGTTGAAATTGCGACGACGACCCCGTCGACAGACGAACTAGCTGCAAAAAAAGGTTGGTATTTAAAATTGAGTTCGACTGAACAAGTGGTGACATCTGCTATTACGGTGTTTGGCACTACGACATTCAGCACCCACAAGCCGTATCAAGCGGTGGCAGGTGTTTGTACTGCAACCTTGGGCGAGGCAACTGTGTATAACATCAATTATCTCAATGCAGCTGCGATTGGTGCCACCCGTGGCGAGAAAATTTATGGTGGTGGCTTACCACCGTCACCAGTTGCAGGTATGGTGATTGTTAATGGAAAGGCTGTACCCTTCATTGTGGGTTCAACTAAAATCTCGCCGTTAGAAGGCACTACTGGCAAAGCTCCTCCAGCGGTCAAGAGACCAAAAAGCCGAGTTTCTTGGCATGTTAAGAAATAGTGGAAATGGCGATCATGATAGCTCCAGCTCAGGTGCAACGTCACAATAATGGTAAGGGTAAACTACAACGCGGATTTACCCTGATAGATCTATTGGTGAGCCTCGCCATATTGGCTATTTTGTTGGCAGTGGCGATACCGTCTCTTAGCGATGTCTTTTTGAGTAGCAAGCTCGGCTCGTATGCTAACAACCTCGTTGCTAGCGCGCACTTAGCCCGAAGTGAGGCGATTAAAAGTAATGTGGCCGTGATCATGTGTGCATCAACCAATGGGACGACTTGCGGAGCTGGCGGATGGGAGAGTGGTTGGATAGTATTAAATGGCGTTAATGTTATTCAGCGCCAGCAATCGGAAATGAAAGGTTATAAAATAACCGAGTCTACAGGACTGACCAGATTGAGCTTCCAGGCTTCCGGGGTGGGCGCAACGCAGGCAACACTAACGGTTTGTCGAGCCGAGCCTACGGCGGGCAAAGAAGAACGGGTGGTAGACATAAGTGCTACGGGTAAGCCTTCGGTGAGTAAGACGGCAACCGGTAACTGCGCATAAATGGCGAGCTTGCTTGGGGTAATAAACACTAATCCACGAAATTTTCAGAATGAGGTTCAAAACTTGGATTTCAAACCGCATAGTTATCATCTAAAATTGAGCCACCCTAATATTGCGTAGACTACATTACGTCGGTGGATAAGCCTTCTGGTTTTTCGGTATTTTCCCCTCTTTTGGTGGATTTTCTAGGTGACGATTGGGTGTTGATTCGCTCTGTTTGAATCGCCAGGAATTGTTACCTGTCTCAATGATATGGCAGTAATGAGTTAGTCGATCCAGCAAGGCTGGTCGTCCATTTTGGCACCACAAAATACCGCAGGCTGAAGCTGTTACGTCTGATCAGTCGAGAATAGATCACCCGCCCATCCAATACCACCCCAAATAACATCAATATTTCCCCGGCTTCTTGCGTGGGCGCGGCAACCTTCGCCCAAAAATCACCGTACTGTCAGAGTCAACAAAAAATAATCCGATGACTCGTGAATGAAAAATTTATGAAACATCGAGGCTAGGAGCCTGGTGAGAGTATCTACACCAATAATAATAATAATAATAATAATAATAATTTAACATTAAGATCATTTTACAATTTTAGAAATTACGATAGCAAGACATTATCTGGCAAGCAGGCATTCATTAAATACTTTACTGCTCTCATCTACTGCCAATTTTAATGATTTCATCACCTTTCAAAAATCACACCTACCTGTCTTGCAATGCTTTTTTTTTAAAGATCGCGCTATTTTGAGCGGCATGCACCGACAATGACTAAACAATAAATTGTTCAATGTCGATTCCAAGTTCGGAAGATGTAGCTATTGCGAAAGCATTATTATTCGAGAAATGCTGTCCAGACGACCAAAATGCGGGAGATCAAAGCAGCCATTCTCAAACCTTGCTGCCGGCCCGCTCTCTCAGCTACTTGCTATAAAAAAACGTAAGCCTAAATCAATTTCCATCTTCGCGTCGATAAAGCGTTAGCAACGCAAGGACAGCAATAAAGAAAAACACAGTAGTGTCAAGGCTGCCAGTCACGACTAATATTGGGGTGTAGACCAGCTAAATGCACGCAAAGAGAGAGGATATAGCATGTACTAAAAGTATCCCTGGCCAGTCTTTTGCGCTTTTATGGTTGGCAAAGAATGATTTTTTAAGCGCTCAAAGTTATCCTGCGATGGAGGTATGTAGATTTTGCAATTAGCTTTTGAGATGGTGTCTTATGTCGTGTTATTATTGCCACAGCATGAGTTTTTATCATTGCATCAACACAATGTTGTACTTTGAAGTTGAATCCGCCTAACTCACATTTAGTTGTGACTTATTATGGTCTTAATTTTTCTGGATTGAATTATGTTTAAGAAATTGATGGTAAGCCTTCTTTTAGGAATTTCGATGCAAGCAGTCAGCTCTGCTCAAACAGTTCCTCTTGATAGTTTTGTTCGTAGCGACCAATTTTCCCACCCACGTTTATCTCCCGATGGTAGCTATTTAGCGATTACTCAACGTCATTTAATTGGTGGTCGAGAGGTACCTGTGATCCAGGTTTATTCATTGGCCAATATGAAGCAGGTTGCTGGTGTTCGTATGCCAAGCTTTCAAATGCCGCTTTCGTATTTGTGGGTGAACAAAACACGCATGCTCATCACAGTGGGTAAAGAAGTAGGTTCGCGAGAGGCGCCTATTTCAACCGGTGAGATTTTAGCAATGGACTTTGATGGCGAAAACCAAGAGTACCTATTTGGCTATGATATGGAAAAGCGCTCCCGCCATGGAGAAAAGTATGGCGATAATCTAGGACACGGCAGCATTGATTCTATACCTAAAGAACGTGATGGTAGTTTTGCCATGTCTGTCAATTTATGGGAGAGTGAAGGAACCATGTTGTATCGTGTTGATGCAAAAAATGGTCGGCGCAAATTACTTGCTTCAGTCAATCAGCCTAACGTAGATTTTTTATTACAACATAGCGGAACAGTTCGTTTTGCCCATGGTACTGACAAAGTCGGATATTCAGTCCTGCAAAAATATGACAATAAAAATAACACTTGGTCTGTGCTGCCTCATGACTATACGGGGAATCTCTTTTCACCCATTATGTTCAGTTTGGACGATAAAGAAGTCTATGCTCTTCATAGTAAAAAGGGAGAACCTATCTTCTTGATAAAAGAGGAGATTGAATCAGGCAAGCGCACCACATTACTTGAAGATCCTGATGGGACTATTAGTCGCTTGCAGTGGGGCATGGATCATTATCCACCCTTTGCTGCCAGCAGCAGTATCGGGATTCCAAAACTGCATTACCTCGATTCGGATCGAAAAGATAGTCAATTACATCGTGTCCTATCTGAATCCTTTCCAGGTCAAGCCGTGCAATTTATTAATTACACCGAAGATGGTAGTAAGCTTCTTTTTAAGGTAGCGAGTGATCGAGATCCCGGAGCTTATTACTTGTATCATGAAAATTCAAAAAAAGCCGATTTCTTATTTGCGAGTAGAGAACAAATAGATCCGGATCAAATGGCAAAGAAAACGCCTATTGAATTTATAGCCCGTGATGGATTGAAGATTTTTGGTTACGTTACCTTGCCAAATAAAGCCAACCCAAATGGGAAACATCCTCTAGTGATTTTGCCTCACGGTGGACCGCATGGAATTTCAGACGAATGGTTCTTCGACAATGATGTACAGTTTCTTGCTAGCCGCGGTTATGCTGTGTTGCAAGTGAATTTCCGCGGATCAGGCGGACGTGGGCAGAATTTCATTGAAAAAGGATATAAGAAATGGGCCAGTGAAATTCAGTACGATATTATCGATGGTGTAAATTGGGTTCTGAAAAATATGCCGGTCGATGAAAATCGTATGTGTACTTATGGTGTTAGCTTTGGAGGTTACTCAGCATTAATGTTGGCAAGCCTAGACCATCAGCGCATCAAATGTGCGGTGGGTTATGCAGGTGTATATGACTTAAACTTGATTTACAGTGATGAAGTGAAAGGCGACTCTCGATTCACTGCTGCAGTTGAACGATTCGTCGGTAAGGACAAAGAAGAATTAAGAAAAAATTCACCTAGTACTTATGTCGATAAATTGACAATGCCAATTTTCTTGGTACACGGAAAAGAAGATAAACGTGCGACTTTTTCTCACGCATTAGCGATGCGCGACGCTTTAATGAAAGTCAATCGAGCACCGGAATGGATGGCCTTGGACAATGAAGGACATGGATTCTATAAAACAGAAAATGTGAAAGAGTTCTATAGACGCTTAGAAACCTTTTTGGATAAACATATAGGCGCTAAGTAAAACCACCAATGGATAATTGATCTCACCTCAGTTATCCAACATCACTTAATTTGTCTGACTAGCCTGTGTTTTAAAAAGGACTATGTAGTCAACGAAATGGACTGCCGATTGATCGCTAACTCACTTTCGGCAAAGCCAGTATTTTGCTTCATGCAGTCTTATATCTATATTTAAAAAAACGTCTGGTCTGTATTTGACACTTAAAGACCAATCGGTAAAGTAGATGGCCTACACAGACTGCCATCTACTCTGCCCATTGCCAGCGTCGCCTAAGTCGGTCAACTCACATGCAGAATCAATTCATACTAAGTACACCAGCATTGACTGACCAATAAGACAAACGACCACCAGTCCCAGTCCAATTAGTTAGATTAAATGTGTTAGTGCCGGCTACGGTTCCTGGTACCTCGTATACTTCTAAAGCTTTACCAGCAGCATTCCAAGTTAATGGTGTGCCCGCAGCTAGTAACTCAGGTGCTGCGGTTGGTTTAACAAAATTGACATTGCCATTTCTGCCCGCATACACAAATATTTTCGCTAAACCATTCTCATCAATCGCCACAGCGGTATCGTTATCGGCCGAGATGCCTCGGATTTGTTGCCAATTTTCAGTATATGAAAAAAGCATTTTAGCCATAAAAGCAGTTAAGCGAGGCGGTCGTTTTGGGCTACTCACAGTACCGACAACGCCAGTGGTACCTTGGGTAAAATGTGGCTCAACCACGGTATGCAATAACAAAGAATTGTTTAAAAAATTATCCCCCAACGCTACTAAAGTCGGGGCTTGCAATACACTTTGATCTTCGGGCGCACCGCCAGGATGATAATACTGCGCCATAATCGCCATCCCAGCGCTTGTACCGCCGATCGGCGCTTTCTTTACATTGATTAGATAGTTAATCGCTGACCCTACACCCTGCCCTTTATAAAAATTAATATAATCGGCTTGGTTACCACCGGCGATGAAAAGAGCGGAAGCATTCTTAATGGTTTCGACTACACAAGCATTATTTGCATTTATTAAATTATCGATTAGCAATGTTTGAACCGAATTTACACCACCAAAACTATTTATATATGAATTGTAGCCATTGCCTCCAGTCGCACGAATAACGACAAAATCACCTCCACCTGATTTGTTTATCATCCACTTAATCGCTTCATCTACATCTTTATTCCCACCCATTAAAACAGTGCCGCCGGAAGTCACAGATTTTTTGGGGGTAACATTCCCGACTTTGCCTAGATCAACACCTGCCGGCAAGATACAAGCAAGGTTCGTAGTGACCGGGCTACTTGGAGTATCAGCCCCGCCGCCACCGCCACCGCCACCACAGGCTGACAAGATAAGAATTGATGCAGAAATGAATAAGAGATTGATTTTCAATTTGAGCTCGACGTAAAAAAATAAGCGCAATTGTAAAATAAATTTTCAATCAGAGAAAAAAATAAATATATATTTTCAGAGTCAGGTTTAGTGACGAAATTATATGCACTTCAGAATACGCTATACATTCGGTATTTCCTCAATCGTTCTTCTGAATGATGTTTCATTTTTAAAACTACTTTGACGAGTTCCAGAATTGACAGCTACCGATATTAACCAGGCTACATTCGTGACGGTCTGCATTTTTTTTGTGAAGAACTCTTGACCCTTGATTACTTAAGCGCCAACCTCTCTCGCACTACCCAAGCGGATAGACAATTCCTCGGGCGGACTTGAACCTCCAAGCTAAATTGCTGTTATTACGAAGATCGAGCCCGAGCTGCCTAATGTCAACGCTTCAGCGGCAACATCACTGCTGCAAAACTAAGGGCCAGCGTAATTCTCCATTTTTTTCTGTATCGAATTTCCGTCGACTATCTTGCAACGGCTTTTGCTGCCGCATTAGCTGTCTTTTGTCGTGACCAAGCTTCAGGCAATGCGTTAATCAGCCGCTTTTTGTTCATGGGTCATTTTTTGGCGTCGATACTATTGATACTCTCAATTCACGTTCCAAATTGAGAATGTGATTAATCTCAGATTCGGGCACCATCAGTGCATTCAACGCAAAGAAAGATAACTGCAAGCCAGCCTCCAAAGTTTCTGGCACTACTGCAGTCGCACCCGCAGTGCGCAATTCCAAAGCGTGAATTTCATCACGCGAGCGCGCACAAATAGGCAAATTCGGATATTCGCTTCGGGCTGTCAACACCGCATGCATCGCTGCTGTCGGTTGATCCATTGTGACGATCAGTGCAACCGCACTTTGCATATGCATCTTACGCAGCAATTCTGGTCGAGAGGCATTCCCATAAAATACCGCACGACCTTGCTTACGCCAGTGTGCCACCACGTGGGCGTCATGTTCCATCGCAACATAAGCAACACCTTGCTTTTCAAGGATATCTGCGAGTAATTGACCTACCCTGCCGAATCCAGCAATGACAATATGTGCATTTAAGGTTTCTGGTAGTGCGTCTTGCACTTGCTTGACTTTAGTATCAAGTCTTGCATCGACCAGCCTCCCGATCTGCTGTCCCAATCTGGCAAATACTGGAGTCAATAACAGACTCACGCTGACCACTAACAACATAAATTGGGCTAATGATGCAGAAAAGATTTGCGTGGTCGCTGAGACACCGATAATCACAAAAGCAAACTCACCACCTTGACTCAATAAAAAACCACCTTCGATGGACTTACCCCAACTTAAACTTCCTCTACGCATAATCAGACAAATGACAGTAGCTTTGATCAGCACCAAGCCCAGTACCGACAACAAGATCCACAAATAATTTTGAAAGAATGCAGCGAGATTAATCCCCATCCCGACTGACATAAAAAATAGCCCCATCAAGAGCCCCTTGAATGGCTCAATTGTCACTTCAACTTCATGTCGGTATTCAGTTTCTGCCAATAACAATCCCGCTAAAAACGCACCTAGGGCAAGTGATAAACCGGCCGCTGCCGTCGCGGCTGAAATACCGAGCGCGACCAACAAGGTTAATGCCATAAAGACTTCGGGCTGTCTTTGCTTTGCAAAAAAACGAAAGATAGGAGCAACGATTCGGCGTCCAACTAAAAATATAAACAAGACCGCCGCAATCGATTTGAATAAGGTAATGCCCACGACAACACCCAAATTATCTGTCGTCTTTTGTCCAAGCAAATCGACCAAAATGAGCAAAGGAACGACAGCAAAGTCTTGCATCATGAGCATAGAAAAACTCGCTTGTCCCATGGGGGTCGGCAGTTCATGCTTTTGCGTTAACAACTGCATCACAATCGCTGTCGACGACAAAGAAAAAACCAAGCCGAGTAATAACGCTACGTCGATACGATTACCAAACAAGTAGGCAATGCTTCCAATAAGCACCGCGGTGAACGCGACTTGCGCACTGCCACCGAGAAAAACCCAGCGTCGCAAACTCCACAGGCGTTCAGCAGACAATTCCAAACCGATCAAGAACATCAAGAACATGACGCCTAATTCTGCCAGCGATTGCACCTCAGCATCACCAGTGAACGCAATCAATGTTAACCAAGGAAATTATTCAGAGAACAGCGGCAAACCAAATGGCCCCAGTACGACCCCGATGGTCAAAAAGCCCAGCACTTGGTTAATCTTAAACCGCTGCAAGAATGGAATCAAAATACCTGCCAACGTCAGGAACAACAAAGTTTCTCTTAAAAAAGGCAGGCCAGCTTGATGTTCCATTGAGCGCTCCGAATTAGACAATTGACTTTGAGAGGAAAATTATAGAACTTTAGGTCCAAAATGGATTGCTGCAAAACAACAAAAGACATTTCTTGCTTAGAAATTACGGAGAAATTGTGGAGCTACTTCGAACTCGAGAAAATAAATCGCCACAAACAACAATTCTCTTTCCCTCCTTACGAAGCACTTGGCGCAATCAAATCTAGCCCCTACACTGCCTACTTTGAACTGCTTCTCATCATTGTGAAAATATCTATCGGTTGGCGTTTATTCTTTGCGGTACTGGTGTCGCTCATAGCGATCGTTGCTGTCGCCTTGTTATTGATGCGGGAAAAAGTGAGTAGCAGCTTTGCCGACTACGCACTCAAGATAGAACTCGACCGGCTGCTAGACGTTGGCGAAGCGATACAAGATCAATATGCGCAGGCTGGCGACTGGTCATTTCTGCCAACAGAGCCAGAACAAAAACAGCAATGGATCAATCAAGAGTTGTTGCGTCTCTATCAAATTAAAAACACAGCAGATCTTCAATCGCAAACGAAACTCGTACACACAATCAAATCTATTAATACAAGTAAGACAACAGTCACTGCACCGAGCGATCCGGTAGCGCCAGCCAGCCCGGTGCAGGGCAACCAAGCTTTCAAGTCTGGAATTCCGCCATTACCACCGCCGCCACTACCACCGCCGCCGCCGATAGACCTGCCGTCGTCACTATCAGAGATCATCGATCTCTCTGCATCGCCCGCGCAAGCAATAGCATTTCAAAGTCTAAACAGTCGTATCAGTTTGATTGATGAAGCTAACAACTATTTAGCTGGAAAAACTCTAGAGCAACGCCCTTTCGGCCGGCGCCCACTTTACTTTCGGTCCAAACTGATAGGTCATTTGCAGGTCCAAAAATCAACGCTGCCTAGTGATGCGATGGCGAGAGATTTTCTGCAAGAACAAGCAGACACCATCGCCATCATTGTTTTGATCAGCGTCAGTTTAAGCGGCTTGGCAGCCATGTTGTTGGCGCTCCATTTCAGACGACCAATACATCGACTAGTGGACGGTGCCCGCTTATTAGCGGAGGGACATTTTACGACACGCCTTGATGTAAAACGCAGCGATGAACTAGGAGAGCTGGCAAACAGCTTTAATCAACTTGCAGAAAAACTGGCACAGGCAGAACGAAGCCGACGTCAATGGGTAGCGGATACTTCACATGAATTGCGTACACCGATTGCGGTACTACGTGCCCAACTAGAAGCACTTCAAGATGGCATTCGCCCATTGAATTCTGAGAATATCGCCTTGATGTTGCGTCAGATTCTGTCCTTGAATAAATTAATTGATGAACTCTATTCGCTAGCAAAAGCCGATATCGGCACGCTGCATTATCAGATGCAAGAGATGGATATCTGGACCCTGATCGAGGAAGAAAGCGGCAATTTTCAAGATAGAGTCAGCAAAGCAGATTTACGTTTGTCATTAGCAGCGGCACCACCACGGAGTCACATCTTGGGCGACAGTGAACGCTTGCGCCAAGTCATTCACAATCTATTGGAAAATTCCGTACGTTATACCCATCGCGGTGGGGTCATCAAAATTAGTGCTGAATGCGATCAACAATTTGTGCTCATCCATATTGAAGACAGCGCACCTGAAGTCCCGCAAGCTGCTTTATCAAGACTGGGGGAACGATTCTATAGACTCGATAATTCGCGCAGTCGCGAACATGGTGGATCAGGCTTAGGTCTGGCTTTATGCAGCCGGATTTTGGAGGCGCATCAAGCCACGATAGTATTTTCTGCTTCTGAACTTGGTGGTTTGCACGTCAAACTACGTTTTACTTTAGCTTAACAAAATTGCGGTGAACACAATGCCAAACTCTCCCACCGAAATACTCATTATTGAGGATGAACCCGACTTAGCATCGCTGATCGCAGACTATGTCCGAGCGTGTGGCTATCAAAGTTTGGTCCTAGCAAACGGCCAGTCCGCGCTTGAACAAATTCAGTTACGTGAACCGAATTTGATCGTACTGGACTTAATGTTGCCGGGCTTAGATGGCATTAGTCTATGCCGTGCGGTCAGGACTTTCTCGCAAGTTCCTATCATCATGGTGACAGCTAAAGTAGAAGAAATTGATCGCTTACTAGGATTGGAAATCGGTGCCGACGATTATCTATGCAAACCATTTAGTCCGAGAGAATTGATGGCACGTATCAAAGTTATCTTACGCCGCGTATCGACCACCACCGTGACGACAATGCAGAGTGAAAAGCAGAACGTCGTTCACATTGACACCGCAGCTTTTCAGATCTATTTGCATCAGCAATTATTAGAATTAACCCGCAGTGAATTTTTGCTGCTTCAGCATTTCATCGCCCATCCAGGACAAGTCTTTTCGCGCTCGCAATTACTCGACTTCGTCACACAAGATAACTTGGATGTGACAGACCGAGCGATTGATAGTCATGTCAAAAATATCCGTAAGAAGATTGCACAAATTCGGCCTGACGACAATCCAATTCATGCGATCTATGGGCTGGGTTATCGTTTTGATGGTTTCGGTAATTAGGATACGAATCAATGAGTTCATCACCACAGCAAGCTTTCTAAAACTTTTCTACGCACCGACAGTATTCACCATCATTTCTCCACAATTGCACCTCAAGATGACATCGTTGGCTAACAGAACATCGCCAATCCATCCATAAAACGCATTAGGAGAAATCATGAAAACTATAGTTATCGCACTTTTACTCGCTACTGTCAGCGCGGCCGGGCTGAGTGTTGCGCAATCCAACATCAAATCGGCTGATAGCAGCAAAGCCAACAATGTCATCACCATTCAATGCGAAGAAAAATCGGCAAGCAATCGATGTCTGAAAGTACCCCCTCCACCGGCACCACCAGCACCGCCACCACCACCTCCTCCGCCAGAAGAGCCGACACCACCAGAAATCCATATTCCCGAAGCACTTCATGCAATTTGCGCAGGTAAAGCCGCGGGCACAACGATTAAAGCAGAGCAGAGCGATTCAATTCAATTCAGCGGTTCTTGCATCAAACGTGATGGGAAAATGGTTCTCGACATTGATCATATTCGCCAGCGTAAACAGTCCTAAACCAAGTCGCCTCGCTATCAAGTCTAATTTCCTACACACATCAGGGTAGGAAATTGCATCTCCTATTTACCTAAGGAATTTTATGCTCTTATCACAATCCTCACTTAAACCCTTACTAGTGATCATCAGCAGTATCTTCATCATTTCAAACAGTGCGATGGCGCAAATGCCCGTTGCAAAAAAAGATCTCGACATTACAGCGAACGATAAACAGATTGTCATTCAAGAACTTCAGCAAGGTATGTCGAAAAAATATGTCTTTCCAGAGGTCGCTGACAAAGTCAATGCGATGTTAAAGCAACGTCAAAAAAACGGCGACTACGACAAAATTACAAGTGGACAAGAATTTGCCAAAGCACTGACAGAACATTTGCAACAGCAAACCAAAGACAAGCATTTGAGAATCCATGTCGAGCTCGATGCAATCCCAGTTGGCAACGCGAACGGCGAGCCTAGCCCCGAAGAAAAAATCCGCATGGATGCCGAAGAACGGCAATTCATGCAAGCAGTGAACTATGGTGTTGAGCGGATTGAGCGATTGGGCGGCAATGTCGGCTACTTTGAATTGCGTGGTTTTGGCACTACTGAAATTGTGGGACACGCGATCAGCGCTGCAATGACACTGTTAAATGCCAGCGATGCCTTGATTATCGATTTAAGAAAAAATGGTGGTGGATCACCGCAAACCGTGGCGCTGATCGCCAGTTACTTCACCGATCCTGAAGTTCATTTGAACGACATCTATAACCGATCAGAAAACAAGACAACGCAAATCTGGAGCACACCATACACAGCCGGACCGCGCTACGATAAGAACAAACAAGTCTATATCTTGACGAGTCAACGCACCTTTTCTGCAGCAGAAGATCTGACCTACACATTACAGAGTTTAAAACGCAGTATCACTGTCGGTGAAGTCACTGGTGGCGGCGCGCATCCCGTTGACGGACAGCGACTGCATCCGCATTTCATGGCGAGCATTCCTTTCGGACGTTCGATTAATCCAATAACCAAAACCAATTGGGAAGGCACGGGTGTGCAACCTGACATATTGAGTAATGCCAACGATGCTTTAAGAATCGCCCATCGTAAAGCATTGGAAAATTTGCTGACGAAGGAAAAACATCCGGGTAAAAAGGCGGATATTCAGCACTCCTTGGACAAGCTCACTAACGAGAAAAATACCAGCACGAAGTAACTTATCTCGCTAGATGTAAAATGGTGGCGTTCCCGAATCGCCAACGCCACCATCACCTGAACATTGTCGATAAATGCACTAAAGCGCAACTCGCAGAATGTGATCCGGATTCCGGTACTGCGCTCGGTATGCTCTGCATCCTCCACGCCTTCGGTGCAGCCAACAAAAGGAAATTAAATCTGCAAGGCTTTATCACTTGTTGCCGATCCCTCAGCTGATTTATAAGCTGATACTTCAGTTGGCATTCAAGCGAATACTCAAGAACAAAAAAAGCATGCGCTTTGCTTAGAGCCAGAGACGCATGTTGCCTATAAAAATGGTGTCATTTGGAGCAAATTTAAAAGAATTAATTGATCGCCTTCGAAACCCTTGTATACGATTTTTTGAATATACCTTGCCTGACATCAGGCTCTGCTGGCTCTGCAGGTGCTGTTCGGATTTGTTCCTCTTTCAAATAGTCGCGCAATGCAGATTCTAGACGATAGCGATTTTGGAATTTAACATCAGCATCGCGCACGCATTGTGTAACAATCGCTTCTGCACGATGCAGATCGATTTCATAGAAATCTTGCTCACTACGTCCACAACGCAAACCTCGCAGGGCGTTCACCACAGCCTCAATCGCACCACCACCATCCTGTGCACGCAATTCAAAGACACACTCAAAACTGCCAGGTATTGTATTCGCCCTGTCACGATTCAATTCGAGCGCCTTAGTCCAACCTGAGCGAAGGCTTAAGCCAATTTGCAAAACACCTTCTTTCAAACCAGAATTGCGCAAAATGTAAACATTGCCCGGTACACCATGTAAGCGTTTAGGTTCGCTGTATTTCCCACGTTGTTGCGCGGTGGAAGTTGACACCATAGAACACCTCAAGATCATGAATTGATGAATTAGTGCTTAGTGTAAGAAATATCAAGCAGTTTCTATCCATGAAATAAGACAAAGAAAACTAGCTATTTCTAGTTTATGCCCGAAAAATAACGCCACTATGGCGCTTTCTGCGTTTAAAACACGTACACGGCATAAACTAGAATTAACAGCTGCCCTATAATAGGCTCAGACTTTTTCCACTTTGTATGATGCCTAAACTATGAATAGCCAAGACTTAGAAAATATCAATGTCACCTCATTCGCTCCCATGCCTACGCCTGAGGAATTACATGCAAAACTACCTTTATCCGAACATGCTGCAGCAGAAATTGATGCTGGGCGCGAAACTTTAAAGAATATATTGGATCGTAAAGATTCTCGATTCATCGTGGTGGTTGGTCCTTGCTCAATCCACGACCCAGTCGCAGGACTAGACTATGCGCGCCGCCTAAAGGTCTTACAGGAAGAAGTCAAAGACAGTATGCTCTTAGTCATGCGTGTGTATTTCGAAAAACCAAGAACCACGACAGGCTGGAAAGGCTATATCAATGATCCTTTGATGGATGACTCTTTCAAGGTCGATCTTGGCATGGAAAAAGCACGTCAATTTTTATTAGACATTTGTGAACTTGGTTTGCCAACCGCGACCGAAGCACTCGACCCGATTTCACCGCAATATCTTGGTGATTTAATCGGTTGGACTGCGATTGGTGCACGCACGACAGAATCACAAACCCATAGAGAAATGTCGTCTGGTCTGTCAACACCCGTTGGCTTTAAAAATGGTACTGACGGTGACATTAGCATCGCGATCAATGCGATTCTATCTGCATCCCATCCGCATTCATTTTTAGGCTTAAATGGTCAAGGCAAAGTATCTGTGGTACGTACCCGTGGCAACCAATATGGTCACGTAGTATTACGTGGTGGTGACGGTCGTCCTAACTACGATACGGTATCGGTCGCGATGGCAGAACAAGCATTAAAGAAAGCCAAGTTACCTGCGAATATCATCGTCGATTGCTCGCATGCGAACAGTTACAAAAAGCCTGAACTGCAACCATTAGTGATGGCGGACGTGATTAACCAGGTCGTGAATGGTAATCAGGCTTTGGTTGGGGTGATGATAGAGTCAAATATCGTTGCGGGAAATCAAAAAATTCCCGAAGACTTATCGCAATTAGTTTATGGCTGCTCAGTCACCGATGCCTGCGTTGATTGGGAGACTACCGAGACGATGATACGCGCCGCTGCAGTACGTCTGCGCAGTCGTCAAGCGCAATAAAGGAACCATCAAAAATCAAGAGCCGGACTACGATAATCCAAGTACAAAATCAAATTTACAATGTTAGAATTTGTGCGGTTTATTTAACTCGGCTCTAGGCCATTTACGCAAGTTCCAATACGAATCTTCTACTCCATGTTTGATCAGAAAAATCCCGTCATCGTCATAACGTCTATGCTGTTCGTGCTCAGCCTTGCTGGCTGTAGCACGCCCCAAAAAGCGGTTTCGCACAAAGATGAATTCGGTACGGCCGACATGTTTACTTACGGGGTACCCGGTGCAGAGAAAGAAGCTTGCGAAGCCTCACGCCGAGCTCTACTTAGTCAAGGCTATATCATTAATGGAGCCAACGAGAATAATGTCCAAGGCCGTCGAAAATTTCAATCCGATGATGAGACCCACGTAGAAATTGAATTTAATGTTGTGTGTGCGCCAAACAGCAAAGGCAGTAATAGCACCACGATTTTTGCCAATGCTGTGCGTGATCGCTACTCTTTAAAGAAGAACACCAACAGCGCCAGCCTCGGCGTGGGTGGCATAGGATCGATCTCGCTCCCATTTGGTGCCAGCAACGATTCGATGGTAAAGGTGGCGAGTGAAACAATTTCAGATGCCAAACTATATGGTCGTTTTTTTGACTTAGTCGAACGTTATCT
>JAYVHZ010000431.1:0-3151 GCA_043770645.1 Undibacterium sp.
CCGTACGACGTTGTACTTCCAAAGTAATGTTTTTAGCCGCTTGCATCAAGGCGATTTCATTTGCCGATTTATGCATACGACATTCGGCGGTAATCAACATACCATTTACAATCGAATGCGACGCTAAAGCTTGACGCAAACCATCGGCGATAAAGAATGGAGCCGCTTCATCAAGTGCCACGTTGCCACTCAAATTTTCATCTTTCAAAATTTGTTCTACCAGGGCATAGGGACTCTCATCTTCTTCCCAAAGTCGAATGTCGGCTTGATCACCAAGCGTTTCGCGCAGTTTAGAATCTTCAAAGGCAGGACTAATAAATATTAATTTACCACTGGAAGTTAAGATGGCGCCCACTAGACGCTCACTTTGATACCAAGACAAGCCGGTAAAATAATACAAACTTGTACTTGCGCTAAGAACGAGTGCTGCAACACCACGTTCTTGCATCAAACGAGCGGCCTTTTCTCGTCGCTGCTGACGCTCCTCACCACTAATTGGTCGAACATGCGACAAATCTTTGCTAATACTCGCTAATTCTGTTGCCGCATTTGAGCCGCCAATAGAACTCATATTAATTCCTTCCAGTGTTTGAAAAACGAGACTTTAACTTTAACAAAAGCGTCGCTAAAGGTCTTGATGATTGCAGTAATTTGAGTGACGAAATCTGCATAGCAAAACAGCTTACTCAATCTAAATAAGAAAAGATCCAATGAGCCCCCAAAGTCATCTCCTTCAATCATAACTTGGGGGCACTTTACATCCAATCACAACACTTGCACATCTCGCATCTAGTGCGCTAATACCGAGTTCACTGACGTCCTTTAACTTCACGTTCCATCAACTTATAGATACGGCGATATTCATCCAACCAACTTTCTGGCTCACGGAAACCATGCGGCTCAATCGGATACACGGCCAATTCAAAATTCGTATTTTTCAATTCAATCAATTTTTGTACCATGCGCACGCTGTCTTGGAAGAATACATTGTCGTCCAAAATACCAGAACAAATTAAGAGTGGACGCTTTAACCCAGCAGCGAATTCAATTGGAGAACTACGCGCATAAGCATCTGGATCCACATCTGGTGTATTCAAAATATTAGAGGTATAACCATGGTTGTAATGAGCCCAATCTGTTACCGGACGTAGTGCAGCACCTGCGGCAAATTTATCTGACTTAAACATCGCCATAAACGCCATAAAGCCACCGTACGAACCACCATAAATCCCAACGCGATGACGATCAGCATTCGCGTTCTCGACTAGCCAATCAATACCATCTTCGTAGTCTTCTAGCTCTGGTGTTCCCATGCGTTGATAGATCGCAGTACGCCAATCACGTCCATATCCCGCTGAGGCACGAAAATCCATATCGATGACTACATAGCCTTGTTGCACCAAGAGATTATGGAACATCATTTCACGGAAATAGTTAGACCATCCATGATGCGCCGCTTGTAAATAACCGGCACCATGCACAAACATCACGACTGGTTTGCGTTCGCCAGTTTGCGTTTTATTGTCACGATAAACACGTGAGTAAATTGGCGCGGCGCCATGCTTAGATGGAACAGCAATAATCTCTGGTTTAATCCAACTAATTTGCGCAAATTCTTTTGAAGTTGAGTCGGTCAAACGAACCGCTTTCGCTCCCGGTGTCGCAGCTTGGACAAACAAGTCCGGTTGACGAATCGTGGTGGAATGGGTGAGCAATAACTTATCTTCAGTCGGTGCCAATTCAAAATCCATACCGCCATTCATATCGGTTAAAGCTTCATCGCGCTTACCATCTGCCGAGACGCGATAAACCTCATGAATTCCAGGGTGCTTGCGATTGGAGCGATAATAAAACCACTTACCATCGCGGGTCGCTTGTACGCTATTGACTTCAAATTTGCCATTAGTGAGAGCAGTCGATTTCCCATCACGCTGGACATACAAATGACTATAGCCAGACTCCTCCGACAGATACCATAAGGCTTTACCATCGGGACTCCAGCCAAATTCATTGAAACTACCATCATTCACCCACGCTTGATCGGTCAAGCGATGCGCCAATTGCCATTTGGCCTTTTCCGCACCACCCAAATCCATCGTCAAGATCCAACGATCTTTATTGTCGGCGCTAAACAAATTAAATGCCAACTGCTGACCTGGCTGACTCCAGCGAATACCGCGGAAGCCAACATAAACGGCTCTTGGCACACTCGCTTTTGGTGCTGGCTTCCCCAGACGCTTAGCGGCATCAGTCTTCAACGCGAGTAAAGGATCCTCATTAATTCCAGATAAGGAATCCAAATTGAGTTTATGTGCCTTACCAGCCAACACATCGACCATATAAATCTGTTCATCGCTATCAGTACCGGTACCAACTTTACTGCGTACATCTTCAATTTTCACATAGCCGTCACTACTCACATAGTGCGGCATTTTGTCGGCTCTACCATCCTTACGCGGCGCTGCCGTTGTCACAAATAAATGCAGTCCGTCTGGCGCGACACTAAAGCTACGAAACTCTCTTCCCTTGCCGAGATAAATTGGCATAGGCGCGCTCGCACTTTGACTAGCAAGCTCACGTTGACGCTGCTCAGCTTCCTTCTTGTCAGTCTCGCGTTTTCTGATGATATCGAAGAGGCGCGTCTGTTGCGCACTCAAATAATCTGGCGACTCCTTCTTCGCTAATGGATCATCTTCATTCTTGATGTTGACCAACATCGTTTGTTCGCCGCTACGTAAATTCAACAAGGTCACTTTGCCGTCGTTGCGCAAAGCAATTTGTTCATTGCCAACAAAACCAATCAAGCCAGTCATCTCACCAGTACGAGTGACTTGCTGCTGCTTACCATTTTTCAATAAAAAGAGATTGCCATTGCGCAGCCAAACCGTCTGTGAGCGATCAGAACTAGTCAGTCTCTGTTCGGATTCTGCGACCACGATTTCAGCAGCACTCAATTTTTGAGCAAGGCCGCCGTTGGCACTGATTTTGTAAAGATCGCGGATCTCAGATCCTACTGCTTTCCGTTGAAAATAAATACTTTTGCCATCCTGACTAAAATAAGGTCGTTCTGGCGCAATCCCCATCCAATCGGTATGCGCCATAATTTGTTCCATGCTCAATTTATCACTGACCTGCGCGGTCGCCGTTGGCA
>JAYVHZ010000432.1:0-11770 GCA_043770645.1 Undibacterium sp.
ATGCAAGCACGTTTAGCATTCGCAGTTGCCACAGCGGTACGCCCAGATGTTTTGATCGTGGATGAAATTCTCTCGGTTGGTGATAGTTATTTCCAACATCGCAGTTTCGAACGTATCCGCCAGTTTAAGGAGCAAGGAACCTCGATTATTCTCGTCACGCACGGCATGACCGAAGTGCGCTCTTTGTGTGACCAGGTCATCTTGATTGATAAGGGCAGCATACTCAAACAAGGTGCGCCCGATGAGGTCGTGGATTTTTACAACGCCTTAATCGCGCAGAAAGAAAACGAGCGTGCTCAGATCGAACAATCGCGCGATCAGCAGGGTTGGCTGAAAACCAAATCAGGAAATGGCACGGCAACAGTAAAACAATTATCGCTACTAGCCGCAAACTCTACAGAAGAGCTAGCAGTGGCTCAGGTTGGTCAGAAGCTGAAGCTGCAATGCGAAGTCGAAGTACATGGTGATATTGGTGAACTGGTGTTTGGCGTGATGTTACGGGATAAACAAGGCAGCGTCATTTGGGGCAGTAACACCTGGCATACCAAGCTAGTCCAAAAAGATCTGCAAAATGGCGATAAACTAATCTACACACTACCCTTTGACTGTAATTTAGGACCGGGTTCTTATTCGATTACAACGGCGCTCACGCGTGGCGAATCGCACCTCGATCAAAATTTTGAGTGGTCAGATAATCTCTTGGTGTTTGATGTGATTAACGTCGATAAGGCAATTTTTATCGGCAATCATTGGCTTGATACTAAATTCGAAGTCGAAGTCCAAAAACGCTTAAATCGGTAACTAAGATTTACAGCAACTGCTGGTAGAGTTTTTTGTATTTCGTCGCCATACACTCAGCAGTAAATAATTCTTCGTAACGCTGGGCAGCGCGAATTCCCATTTGCGCTACCTGCTCAGGATGTGCCAACATTTTTTGCATGGCTACACGCAAGGCCTGTGGGTCACTCGGCGCTGTCACTAAGCCAGTCTGTTGATGTAAATTCACATAAGATGTGCCAGTACCAATTTCGCATGAAATCATGGGCTTGCCAAACATCGCCGCTTCTAGCAAAGTGATCCCAAAGGCCTCTGAACGCAGATGAGAAGGGAATACGAGTGCATAACATTGCTTGATCAAGGCGACCTTATCTTGTTCTGGTAATGCACCCAAAAAATGTACGTTGTTCAAGCCCAAACGCAGCGCTTGTTGCTTCAGTTCGGCTTCAACCGGACCATCCCCTAAAATCACGACCGGAACTTGGGTGCCACTCACTGCATCGAGTAAAACGTGCAATCCTTTGTAATAGCGCAGCATGCCAACAAACAAAAAAAATGGCTGCGGGAAGCGCGTTTTCCATTGATTTACACAAGTCAGATCAGGCTCGGGATAGATATCCTTGGCTAATCCATAAGTGATGATTTCAGTTTTGTCTTTAAACTTTGCGAGTGTCGGGCTGGTTTCTAAATAATTCGGCGAGGTCGCAACGATGCGATCGACGTGATTCAAAAATAAATTTTGCAGAGGCTGGTACAGCTTGAACAAATATTTTTGACGCACGATATCGGAATGGTAAGTCACCACACTAGGCTTTTTGATTTGGCAGGCGAAATGCGCCAAATCCATAAAAGGCCAAGGAAAGTGGTAATGGATAATATCCGCTTGTGCCGCAAGCCGCTTAAAACGTGCGAACGCCGACCAAGAAAATCCAGTCGACGCAATTTCCAAATTCAAAGGCGCACGATGCACCACGTGCCCTTCAAATTCAATATCAAGATGATCTTTATCGCGCGTCAAAGTCAGTACTTCGGCATCGATCCCTAAACGGGTAGATCCCGTCACCATCTGTCGAATCACTTGCTCGACGCCGCCAAAACTATCGGGGTAATAGGTGCGATAAAAATGTAGTACTTTCATTCTCGTCTATCTCACAGACACGGTTTTATAAGCAGCTACAGTGTTCTGCACGCAAGCATCCCAAGTCAATTGGGCTGCTCGCTGCAAACCTCGCGCGATTGCTTGAGTACGCCACTCATGATCTTCCAATCCACGCACCAATGCCTCTCTGATCTGATTCACATCGGCAGGATTGACCAGTAGTGCCGCACCCGCCGCAACTTCGGGCATGGAAGAACTCTCTGAGGTGAGAACAGGGACGCCGCTCGCCATTGCCTCTGCAATCGGCAGACCGAAACCTTCATACCAAGAAGGGTAGGTAAATAAGCAGCATCCAGCGTATAAATAGGGGAGCAAATTTTGCTCAACATAACCCAAATATTTCAACCAGCCTTCTTGCACACCACGTTCAATTTCAAGGTGAATCGCATCACTTTCCCAGCCTCGACTACCAGCCAGCACCAATGGAAAGCGTTGTCGCAAAGCGGCGGGTAAGGCACGATATGCAGCCAATAAATTGACTAAATTTTTACGTGGCTCTATGGTCGAAACAAACAGAGAATACTGCTTTGCACTCAGCCCAAATTGCTGCAATACAGAGAACAGTTCTTGTTCTGTACGAGGATAATAACTCGGATCAACGCCTAACAAAACAGTCTTAAGTTTTTCTGCGGGCAAACCAAACTGCTGCATCAATTCAAAACGAATCGCATCGGAATCGGTCAAGATCAAATCAGCACGCTGTACCGACTCGGGAATCGTACTTAACATACGCTCGACCCGTGTTTTGGGATGCCATTGCGGATATCGATATACCGATAAATCATGAATAGTTAGCACAGTCGGCAAATGTGTTTGCGGTACAAAATAGTTTGGACCGTGAAAAATCGCGTCCGACACTTTATCGAGCTGTCCAGAAACCAGTTTTGGCATCAACTGTCCATACAAACGAGATACCAGCGGAATACGCCCTAACTGTTGACGCACCTTGCTCGTGAGCGCAGTTCTGAAGGATGGCCCAGATTTTGAATTCACACAATCAGCGACATTCACTTCGCTGCCCATGTTAGGCAGATTTGCCCATCGCCCATCCGACATAAATCGCATGGACTCAACTTCAGGATGGAGCGGAGCGCGCGTTGCTAACTCCCATGCATAACGACCGATACCAGCAAGAGGAGGAAGGATAACCTCGATCGAGAGGATAATTTTCAAGCAGCAACCTCAACGATGGTCTCCTGCGACACGATAGATTTAAGCTCTATCGACGCCGGTACCGATACCATTGCGGATTGCCCATCGTTGAGCATCCATTTCAGAGTCTGATACAGATCAATTTCTGGCAATCTGCCTACGCAATTGCGTAGTTTTTCAGGATTGCCCACCAAGACGCGAACTTCATTTGCACGTACAAAAGCAGGGTTAACTTGCACATCAATCTTGTAACCCGCGATGTCTTCGACCAATTGAATCACATCTCGCAAAGTATAGGCTTTGCCAGTACAAATATTAAAAGTCTCACCTGCGGGAGCTTTCAACAACAACTCACAGTAGGCTTTCGCAACATTTCTCACGTCGGAAAAATCACGTGCCACATCCAGATTACCCAATTCAATCTGTTTTGCTTTACGTTTGAAATGGCTAACAATTTTCGGTAATAAGAAATTCTCTGCCTGACCAACACCCGTGTAATTAAACGGACGGGTGATAAAAATCGGCAGCTTATCCATCCAAAGGCGAGCTACATGCTCAGTCGCCAATTTACTGATGGCATAGTCATTCGCAGGCATCGCGATTTCCGTTTCGGCGATCACGCCAGCAATGGAATTGCCGTAAATATTCGCACTACTAGCTACCAAAACCGAGCGAGGCGGCACTTTCAATTTACTTAGTGCCTCTAATAAATTACGCGTACCGACAACGTTGATACGATAAATATCTTCAACATTGCCATGTCCCACAAACGAAATCGCCGCCAAGTGGGCGACGATGTCTGGCTGAACTTGATTTACCACTTCTTGTAGGGCCAGTGGATCACACATATCCACATAATAAACGCCTTGTCCTAAAGCTTCGTTACCATATGCGGTCCCGAAAACCTCATAGCCGCAAGCGTTTAACTCGCGCGCCAGATACTCACCGGTAAAACCACGTAAGCCAGTAATCAGCGCGCGGGGACGCGCATGTTTAGAATGAATGTCCATGCGTATTCCGCTGTATATCTGCTTCTACCATCATCTGGCAAAGCTGTTCTAAAGTAGTAGTCGGCTCCCAACCCAATACGTCCTTGGCTTTTTGCGGATTACCAATCAGCAATTCGACTTCAGCCGGGCGATAGAATTTAGGATTCACTCTTACAACGACCTTCTTCGACACACTGCAACGTGCGATTTCATTTTCAGCAGAGCCTTCCCATTCCAAATGGATATCGGCTGCTTTAAATGCCATCGTCACAAAATCACGTACCGTTTCGGTACGATTGGTTGCCAAGACAAACGTATCTGGCTCATCAGCCTGCAACATACGCCACATACCTTCTACGTATTCTTTCGCAAAACCCCAGTCGCGTTTCGCATCCATATTACCAAGCTCCAGAGTATCGAGCTTACCTAACTTAATTTTAGCGACAGAATCGGTAATTTTGCGTGTTACAAACTCACGTCCACGCAATGGTGATTCATGATTAAACAAGATACCACTACAGGCAAAAATTCCATAAGACTCACGGTAATTGATGGTCATCCAATGGGCATACAACTTAGCCACGCCATACGGACTGCGCGGATAAAATGGGGTCGATTCGACTTGCGGTACGGCTTGAACTTTACCAAACATTTCTGAAGTCGATGCCTGATAAAAACGAATTTTAGGATTAACGACGCGGATTGCCTCTAATAAGTTAAGTGCACCTAAACCAGTAATTTCTGTGGTCGTTACGGGCTGATCAAAGGACACGCCAACAAAACTCTGTGCCGCCAAATTGTAGACTTCAGTCACTTCAGTGGACTGAATCAAACGGATACTCGAAGACAAATCAGTCAAGTCATATTCCACTAAATGCAACTGCGGGTGATTTTCAATTCCTAATTCTTCAATGCGCCAAAAGTTCACTGAACTGGTACGACGATAAGTTCCATAAACGGTATACCCTTTTTCGAGCAAAAGTTGCGCCAAATAGGCACCATCTTGTCCACTAATACCAGTGACTAATGCTTTCTTATTCATTACAAAAAACCTTACGCGGAAGTGTATATTGACATTTTTAAACTCACACTATAGACCATCATAGCTCCATGGTATATATACAGGATCTGCGATGTTAATAGCAATTTAACATTATACCTACTATCGATGAACACAGCAGTACTGCTTTGTCATCTAATTGTAGAAAAATGCCTTTTTTGATGCCTGCTATGTAATTTTCTTTAGATTGCACCATAACGCTGGCGATAAGCTGCCACCGCATCTTTATACTGAGACAATTTTGCATCAGCATTATCAGCTGATAAGCAGGCAAACAAGTCGTTCAAATTAGCAATAGCAATCACGGGAATGCCATAGTTTTGACTCACTTCTTGCACCGCTGAATGCACAGAAAGCGCATCGTCCTTACCAACTCGCTCCATACGGTCGAGTGCAATCAATACTGCAGCTGGTGTCGCCCCCGCTGCACGAATCAATTCAACCGATTCCCGTACCGATGTCCCCGCAGAAATCACGTCATCGACGATGACCACTTTTCCTTGCAGTTTAGCACCAACAATACTACCACCTTCGCCATGATCTTTTGCTTCCTTACGATTGTAAGCAAAAGTAACATTACGGCCTTTTTGTGACAACGCGACTGCAGCTGCAGAAGCGAGTGTAATGCCTTTATAGGCCGGGCCGAATAACATATCGAACTCAACACCGGAATCTAGCAAAGTCTGTGCGTAAAAGTCAGCGATCTTTCCAAGATTAGCACCATCATTAAATAGACCCGCATTAAAAAAATAAGGTGAAGTTCGACCTGCCTTAGTGATAAATTCGCCAAAACGAATCACTTCCGCGTCAACAGCAAATTGAATAAATTCTTGTTTTATGTTTTTCATGTTCGATGACTACTTTTCATTAAAGTAAATAGAGCTGTCTCACAACTCCGATTTTCTAAGTTTTAATCAAATTATCCAGAGCGATGCAAAGCTTTTCCGCACTATCTTTCCAAGTTAACCATTCGATTTTTCCAGAATCTGGGATTTGTCGCTCTAAATATAGACGCAACCATTGCTCAATGCACTCCACCAACACCGAGGAGTCTGATCCGTCAAAATAGAAAACGTGTTCACCACCAATTTCCTCAAAAACAGGCAACTTACGTGCGATGATCGGCAACTTAAATCGAGCCGCTTCAATCAGAGGCAAACCAAATCCCTCGCCCCAGGAAGTCATGAGCAAGCACTTGCTTCGCACATAAAGGTCTTGCAGTGTATCGTCATCGATACCTCGCAACCAAAATAGACGTTTCTTATTTTCAGGATGTTGCTCGATACGCTCAATCAATGCTTCCGTCTTCCACCCTTGTCCGCCAACGATGATTAACGCAATATCATGTCCGGCGTCCCATAGCGCTTCAAAGGCGTTCAAAGCATATTCATGCCCTTTGCGTGGTTCAACGGTACCCACCATCAAGAAGCAAACTTGATGATCCAAGGCACTCTGCAACATCGGTTCTAACTTCACATCTAATTTCTCAGGGAGGCTAGCTTCTAAGTCTGCACCCAAATGAAAACTCGACAGTAAAAATTGACCGATTCGCTTCTGATCATGTTGCTCGATCCATCCCTTTAATTCCGCCTCCACTGCTCGCGAAATACAGATCGCACCATCGCTATATTGCACCACCGTCTGTATCCATTTTAAGAAAATCTCAGACAAATTTTTCTCAAAAAAATGTGGCGCGATTACTGGCAAAATATCGTAGACAACAAAAAATATTTGCACACCCTGAATCTTCATGCTCTGCAATACATGATGATAATGCACCACTGGACCACAATTTAGATCTAATCCTAAAAAGACATCATTTACCGACAGTTCCACTAAATCATCACCGCTACTGAGCGGTGGCAATTCGAATTGTCTACAGGTAAAAGTCCGCGCATACTTAAGACCATGCTCAGTCAAAATAACAGGCTCAACCCGCCCACTAAATAAAGGCTCCGAAATTAAAGCCGCCAAAATGGCTCGAACGACACGCTGAATTCCTGACTTCGCATCGACTTGTGCCAAGGTTGATACGTCGACTAACAGGCGCTTACCATGATAAGAATTGACATTAGACGCAATACTTTGAGAGAGAGCTAACAACTCTTCATTGCTTGGACGCTGGGAAATATCAATCTCAGCAATCTTATTCAGCAACTGTTTAGGCTGTAGATATGCAGCATTCTCATAACTCGCTTCAATCGCCTTAACGTACTCCAGTCCAACCGTATACGGATGATGCTCAGCTTTTATATGATTAATACCGCGCACGCCCAGATCATTTCGTAAGCCCGGATTCTCATACAGGCTGGCGATCGCATCTATCAGTGCTTGATCCACAAACTCATCATCCAATCGAATCAAAACTTGCTCAGGCAGTTCTGCCATGGTGCCATTTGCATTGACAATGGTCGGCACTCCATGCGCCATGCAATCAAGCACAGTCCCTGAGGTTTCTCCGCGAGACATGGTACGTAATTGGACGGCGGCATCTGCAGCCACTAAATACTGACGAAACACTTCCGCTTCTGCAAACCCAGTTATCCGAATGCGTCCAGCAAAACCTGATTGCTTAATTTGCGCGAGTAAGTTCGCGCCATATTGTGCAGCATCATTTTGCCCAACGAAGATTAGATAACAATTAGATTTTTCAGCTAAAGGCGATTCCAACCATGCATGCAATAAACGATGATTCAACTTAGTCGGCCCTAACAGGCCAAAGGCACAAATCAAGAAGTCGTCGCTCTTGAAACCTAAAGTGGCTCGAACTGATTCGCGGTCAACATTAGACGGTAAGCATCTTAAATGCGGTATGTAATTACACTTATTTGCATACTCCACACCAAACCATTTTTTCGCCAACCCAATCGAAAATTTTGAATGCACGATAACGCCTGTAGCACCACTCAAGACCGGCAAGCTATTGGGATATTTCCAAATGACCTGGTGAACATCTGAAGCATTTTTATTCTCCAGAAGTGCGGTATAGCCGTGCGAGGTGTATAGGGAATCGATCCACCCCCCTATGGTTTTCCCTATGTAGTCTAAGTGTGAAATGATATTACTAAGATAGAAATCATGCAGCACGACCATACCAGGATATTTCTTTAGCAGGTCGAACATATGTCCATGAAAAGGCGAATTCCCAAAGTGGTACATGATGCGATCAAACTTATGAACGTTGCCCTCAAACCATGCGACTGAACGTAGTGCAAAATTTGCGGCTAGCCACCGATCGCTTGTGCTAGCCTGATCACTAATCAAATCAATATCATAATAGCGTGCAAGCTCGGGCAACAATTCAGCGCTGTAATCGGCAATTCCCGTCTTCTCGGGTGGCAGTGGAGCAACAAATGCCAACTTTGGTTTCTTAACGAAACTGACATTCGCGACCTGGATTTTCTGTGCATGCTGTTGCCGTTCATACGCCGCCTCAAAACCTTCCCAAGTACGTCGTGCTGACTCATCCCATGAGAATTTCTTCGATTGCTGCACACCATGCTGACGCAAGCTTTCTAAAAAATTCTCATCATTCAACGCTTGCTGCATTTTTTCTGTAATCGCGCTTTGTTTGAAGGGGTCAAATAGAGCATCCTCACGGCCTATCACTTCTGGCAGGCTACTCGTATTTGCCGCAATCACAGGGACACCACATGCCATCGCTTCCAGCGCTGGCAAACCAAATCCTTCATGCCACGAAGGAAACACAAACAGGCGGCAAGCGTGATAAAGCACTGGCAGATCTTCATCCGAAACAAATCCAGTCATCACCACATCGCCGTCAAGCAAGCCTTCTTTTTTCGCCAGATTTAGCAGTCTCTTCTTTTCATCATCATGCACGCTGCAGACAATGGCGAGCTGGTGTGCCTTTCGCAAATTGACTGGCAATTTTGCGTAAGAAGAAATGAGACTATCAATATTTTTCCTAAGATCTATACCGCCCGTATACATCACAAATTGTGGTCGTAAACCGTGGCGCGACAACACATCTTGCATCGTCTCCTGAGAATAATTGGTGACTACGAAACGATCATCTACCGCCGAAGATATGTTGATCACATTCTGAGCTGGCAACTGAAGCCATTCTAGTGCCTCGAGCATCGAAGAATTAGAAATCGCCAATAGCAAATCCGCATTCTTTAATGCCTGTAATTTCCTGAAGTACCAAGCACTGACTTTTTCATCATTCAGATAATGCTTACTGTGAATCAAAGGAATTAAGTCATACAGTGTGACCGCGGTAAGAGAGCGAGAAGAACTTCGGACATCGACAATCGCGTCATCCATCAATCCCTCAAACAAACTACTAACATGAACAATATCTGGACTTAATTGGCTAATAGCATGTTCTCTAACCAACTCAGCCGCACGCCGACGCCAGTTGTTATCCGGGTTGACATCGCACACAGAAGGAATCGAATTCCAAGTATGAATATGCTGGCGTGGCAATAAGTCGGCAAATTCGCTTCGTATAACAGGAATAGTTTCGGGGAACAATCCATTCAACGCAAAATGCAACTCATGTTGCGCGGATCTTTTCGCCATCGCTTTAGCCAAAGCGAGCGAATAACGACCTATGCCGCGATTTCGACTTCCAGTCGATTGACAGGCTTGTAAATCAATAAGAATACGCATGAATATGAATTTACTTTTTCGTTATGTGGTAGGTCTGAAACATCGCATAAATCTCTTGCGCAGCAGGTGTCAAAGCAACTACATCAGTAACGACTGAAATATCAGATGTGGTCGATTGACTTAGTGGTGGGCGATAACTGACGGCCTGAGCATTACCAAGCGATGCTCTGAGGCGAGTTTTCAATGCCGGAAACCGGTTCACGACAAGACGACCAAACGCCGCGATCTTTTGATTGCGAATTGCTAATTGTATTGCACGAATCAATGCTTTTTTGGGAGACCCCAAAGCGAAACGCAAGCGTTTGACATTCAAAGACAGATACCTTAAAGGTGCTGTTATTCGCCAAGATAGGCTGCGATAAACCGAGTCCAACTCCGCTCGCAATTGCTCTTCATTCATGGTCAATACAAGGTAAGATATAAAGGTGCGCTAGTATAACTGATAGTGCTTAATTGACTCAGGTGAAAAGTCACCTGAGGACAAAGTTCTTGTATGTGTAAGCAAATTTTCTACGCTCCCTATTTCTTCTTGGAAATTCATCTAATTATGACAAAAATTATATCTGCCAATCTCAATGGCATACGCTCTGCTGCAAAAAAAGGCTTTTTCAATTGGATGGAGAAAGAGACGCCAGACTTTCTTTGCGTGCAAGAGTTGAAAGCACAGCAGGCGGATATGACCGAAGAGTTTCTGCAGCCGCATGGCTATCATGGCCATTTTCACTATGCAGAAAAGAAAGGTTATTCGGGTGCTGGAGTCTATAGCAAGAAAAAACCAGATGCCGTCCACATTGGCTTTGGCAGTGCAGAATTCGATCCTGAAGGACGCTATGTGCGCTGCGACTTTGACGATTTATCGGTGATTTCTGTGTATTGTCCGTCTGGCTCATCCTCTCCTGAGCGGCAAGAGGCGAAGTTTCGTTTTATGAAAGAGTTTGCCCCGCATTTACACAATTTAGTGCAAGAAGGACGTGAATTGGTCATTTGCGGCGATTGGAATATTGCGCACAAAGAGATCGATCTGAAAAACTGGAAAAGCAACCAAAAGAATTCTGGCTTCTTGCCGGAAGAGCGCGCTTGGATGACGCAACTGTTTGAAGAGATGGGCTGGGTTGATGTGTATCGTCGCCTCCATCCCGACACGACCGGCGATGCCTATACCTGGTGGAGTAATCGTGGTCAAGCTTGGACGAATAATGTGGGTTGGCGGATTGATTACCATGTTGCGACTGCAGGCATTGCGGCCAAAGCGAAGTCCGCCGCGATTTACAAAGAAGAGCGCTTTAGTGATCATGCACCTTTAATTATTAATTATTAATAAGCACGTCATTTGACATAAAAAAAGCTTGGTGAATTCACGTTCACCAAGCTTTTTTTCCTAAAATAGATTCACTTCAATTCACGTCGGGAATGCCCTTCACATTACTGCGGTAAGGCGGCAAACTCGCGAGATTGGTACCTTTAGTACGCGCATATAAAGGCATGACTTCAGGAAAATGTTTGCGAATTTCTTTGATACGATCTTCTCCGGCAGGATGTGTGGATAACCATTTTGGCGGTGCTTTTTTGTTTACCACACCCATTTTTTGCCACAGAGTGACGCCAGCGCGGGGATCAAAACCTGAGCGCGCGGCTAAATCCATGCCGACGATATCACCTTCCGTTTCGTCTTCACGGGAAAAATTCAGCATCCAGATATTACCTGCAGTCCCTGCAATCCCCGCGGCCATATTGCCGTCGTAGCCTTTCGATTCAAAGAACATTCCCACCAGTTTTGCCGCGCCATTCATCGCCATTGATTTACCCGCACGTTCAGCACCATGTTCGCGCAACGCATGGGCGATTTCGTGCCCCATGATTATCGCCACTTCGTCGTCGGTCAGCTTCAGGGTATCGAGGATGCCGGTATAAAAGGCGATTTTCCCGCCCGGCATACAATAAGCATTAATTTGCGGAGAGGCAATCAGGTTCACTTCCCATTTCCAGTCTTTAGCGCGC
>JAYVHZ010000433.1:0-2039 GCA_043770645.1 Undibacterium sp.
CCACGCGGTTATTCTAATGGCGTGGCCGTACCCAGCCTGGTGGTTGTAAAAAATCCATAGTATTTCCTTTCAATATGATTCGCTCAGAGCTGGCGGAACTAGGCCGTCAGATATTTCTGTATTTGTTCACGCAACGTAACTGGAAAAGCGATTGCTTTACGTTCTTGCACCTGCGCCATTACCAAGACGAGTAGCGCTTTTAGCCGCAAATCTTGGTCTTGTCCGAGCATCCGAATTTCTACTGTAGCCGACGCCCGGCCTAACTTAATTACACGTAATTCTGCGATCAATTCATCGCCCATTACACTAGTCTTCACGAAATCCGTTTCTATGTGCACTGTCGGTAAACCGATACCTTGTACCATGTGCATTTCATGAAAACTCATCCCCAAGGCTTGCGCGCACCAGTCTTCCACCACGCCGTTCATCAATTCAAAATAACGTGGATAAAACACAATGCCAGCCGGATCACAATGTGCAAATCGGATACTGATCGATGTGCTAAAGACTAAGCTCATGGATTGGCATCCTTATAGTCCTTCAACATTTCACGCGCGATAATCAGCTGTTGTACTTCGGTAGCACCTTCGTAAATACGTAATGCACGGATTTCGCGATACAGTCTTTCTACCGGCACTTCGCTCATCACTCCCATACCACCAAACATCTGCACGGCCGCATCAATCACTTGTTGTGCACCTTCAGTCGCGACCATTTTTGCCATAGCCGCTTCCTTAGTGACGCGCTGTCCTTGATCGCGTTGCCAAGCAGCGCGATATACCAATAAAGCCGCGCTATCAATGGTGGTGGCCATCTGTGCCAACTTGGCTTGGGTTAGTTGAAAATCAGCGAGAGTCTGTCCAAACATTTTTCGACTGGTGGCACGTGCCATTGCCTCATCTAAAGCACGGCGCGCAAAACCTAAAGCAGCTGCAGCCACCGAAGTACGGAATACATCGAGCGTTGCCATCGCCACTTTAAAGCCTTGGCCCGCTTCACCAATACGCTGGCTAACGGGGATACGGCATTGATTGAATTTTAAACGCGCGAGAGGATGGGGTGCGATCACGTCTATTCGTTCAGCAATTTCAAATCCATCAATATCAGCATCAACAATGAATGCTGAGATACCACGTGCACCTGCTGCTTCACCAGTGCGGGCGAACACCACATAAAAATCAGCGATACCGCCATTCGAGATCCAAGTCTTTTCACCTTCGAGTACATAGTAATCGCCCTGCGCATCGTGAACCAGAGTTGCTGCACATTGCATAGCGGCGACATCAGAGCCCGCGTTAGGTTCCGACAATGCAAACGCCGAAATCAATTTCCCTTGTCCGACTTTTTCTAAGTAAGTGTTTTTTTGTTGTTCGCTACCAAACAAACTAATAGCGCCTGTACCCAAGCCCTGCATGGCAAAAGCAAAATCGGCTAAGCCTGAGTAGCGCGCTAAAGTTTCACGCAAGATGCAGATTGCGCGCGTGTCGATCACGTCTTGATTCGCTCCGTAGGCTTTGCCGCCAATCGCATGTTTCAACCAACCTGCTTCACCCAATTGTTTGACGAGATCGCGACATTCTTGATCGACATCTTTGCCGTGCGTTTGATGAATGTTCTCGCTTGCCCAATGATCCAATTGCGTTTGTAATTGGCGATGTTCTTCGTTGAAGAAGGGCCAGTTTAGGTGGGAAGTGTTTGACATGTGTTTCCTGTTATTTGTTCTATAGAGAAATGCTTACTCATCATTTCCTCATCAATATCTAATCAATTCTATTTCAAGACGCTAATCTCCCTTCTCCCGCAAGCGGGAGAAGGGTCGGGGATGAGGGTGTTTGAGTAAGTCGAAAACTCAAAATGACGCGATCAGTAAAATACTCGATAGCTAACAGTCTACGAACGTTTTACTAATCTGAACGTCACTCACCCCAACCCCTCTCCCGCTTGCGGGAGAGGGGCTTAAATCATCCACCAAGCTCCGCAGAAAAATTCAATTCCACGGTAGATCTTGGCCAATACAATCTGTAGGGCGGGTGCAACCC
>JAYVHZ010000434.1:0-3073 GCA_043770645.1 Undibacterium sp.
AGCTGAAGCAAAAGAAACGTGAGCAAGAAAAAATTCTGGCTGAACAAAAACAACAAGAGGAAGAACAAAAAAGACAGATTGTTAAAGAAGCCGAAGCTAAACAAAAGCAGCAGGAAGAGCAGCGGACTGCTGAGCTAAAACGTCAACAGTTGGAACAGTTGGCGCAGCAAAAAATGCTGATGCAGCGTGAACGTGAACAAGCCTTGGAGGATGCTGTTCGTGAAGCAAAGCGCCAGGAACTATTGACCCAAGAAACCTTAAAGCAAGAAGAAGAAAGGCGTCAGGCTGAACAAAAAAGATTGCGTCAATTGGCGCAGGATCAAGAGAAACAAAAGCAAGACGCCTTGGCGCAAGCGCAGTTGCGTCAGAAGCAGTTAGAAGAACAAACGGAGAAAAAACGCGCTTTAGAAATTGCTGAGCGCAAGCGACAAGATGAACTGGAAGCGCAAAAAGCAGAACAGCTACGTCAAGCTCAAATCGCGGAGCAAAGGGCGCAAGAACAAAAAATTGCCGAGCAGCGCGCAATAGATCAGAAAATCGCTGAGCAGCGTGCAATCGATCAAAAAGTCGCTGAACAAGCTTTAGCTGAGCGACGCACTGCAGAACAAAAATCTGTGGCGGATGCTGCACGTGCCAATGCTGAACGCGAAGCCGCATCGATTTCGCAAGCAAATAGGCAGGCAAATCTCCCAGCCGGTACAGGTAATGGTCAAGGCGTATTGGGACAAGGAAAGACAAGTAGTGCGAATTCAGGATTGCCGCAAAATGCCGGTAACGGTGATCTTGCCAGTCGTCTGCGTGAACAGGCACGTAGTGGTGGTCTGTTTAAGTCGTCTCCATCGACAAGTAAATTAGTCGATGATAAGCCTTCGCGGCGTCGCAGTTTTCTTGGTGCTTATGATAAAGAAGTGCCACTGCGTATGTATGTCGATAGCTTGAAACAAAAATTAGAACGTAACGGCAATCTGATTTATGAAAGACGCACACTCAGTGATGTCGAACATACTGTCTTGGTCAATATGGTGGTGCGCAGTGATGGCAGCATTGACGAAGTGACGATTATGCGCACTAGCGGCTCACGAGCGATTGATGAAAGAGCCAGGAATATCATTATGGCGAACGCGCCGTTTTCGGCGTTTCCGCCTGCTTTGGCATTGAAATATGATGTGATTGAGATTCAGCGGGTTTGGACTTTCGGCGATCGCTTGCGCATCATGGATAATCTGCCTTCCTCATTTTAATTTGAAGACAATATGCATATTTTAATTACTGGTGGTACCGGTTTAATCGGACGAAGTTTATGCGCTGCTTTGACCGCGCTTGGTGCGCAGATTACGGTGCTAAGTCGCCGTCCGCAACAAGTGGCGAGCTTGTGCGGCAGTCGTGTACAAGCCATGCAGAGTTTGGATGAGTGGACGCCAGATATCAGATTTGATGCAGTGATTAATCTCGCTGGCGAACCGATAGTCGATGCGTATTGGACCGAAAGGCGTAAGCAAGTCTTGCGTGATAGTCGTATCCATTTAACCCATCAGTTAGTCGAAAAAATCCAGCAGGCGAAGAGCAAGCCAGATGTGCTAATTAGTGGTTCTGCGATTGGGTACTATGGCATCGTCCCTGAACAAAGCCTAGGTGAAGACGCTCCATGCGGTCAGGATTTTTCGGCACAGCTTTGCGTCGATTGGGAGCAGGCTGCAAAAGAAGCAAAGGAATCCGGTGTCAGAGTGGTGTTACTGCGTACGGGCTTAGTATTGGACGAAACCGGCGGCATGTTAAAGAAATTGGTACTGCCATTTCAACTTGCTCTCGGTAGTCGTTTGGGTGATGGAAAACAATGGATGAGTTGGATACATTGGCAAGATTATCTGCGTGCAGTGTTATTTTTATTGAATAATGCCAAAGCGGAAGGTGCCTACAACTTGACCGCACCTGAGCCAGTGACCAACGCCGTCTTCACTAAGACTTTGGCGCAGACACTCGACCGACCTGCATTTTTTGTGGCACCAGCATTTGTTTTAAAATTAGTGATGGGTGAGCGCTCTGATTTACTTCTAGGTGGGCAAAAAGTATTGCCGCAGCGCTTAGAGGAGAGTGGATTTGTGTTTGAATTCCCTGAGTTGCCAAATGCTTTGCAAGAAATTTTGAAATCCTAAACTGACATCTGTCGTTGTAAATTTGGAAAATTCTAAGCGAATCATTTGCCTGCAATGCTTGCGTGCCACTCGAGCCTGTATCTGTGCTTGTGTTCAAAGAGTTGATAGCGAGACCGAGATTCTGATTCTTCAGCATCCGGCGGAAGTCAATCATATCAAAGGCAGTGCAAGACTTTTACACTTATGCTTGCCACATAGCTCCATTTTGGTTGGCGAGCAATTTGCTGAGAATCAGTTGCAAGGAATTCTGACAAAAGATCACAAAACGAATGTTTTGCTTTATCCAGATAGTGCAGTGATTGGCCTACCAATTGCGCAAAAATTTTCACCTGACCCTCATGTAGCAATTCGCTTAATTTTGCTCGACGCTAGTTGGCGACATAGCAAACAAATGCTGCTTCAAAATCCTATCTTGCAGTCGTTGCCACGAATTGCTTTACGCGAGGTGCCAGCGTCACGCTATCAGATCCGTCATGCCTATGCTGATGACCAATTGTCGACTTTAGAAGCCTGTGCTTATGCACTGATGCAATTAGAATCGTCCGGTGATAAGTTCATGCCTTTGTTACGCGCCTTCGATTCGTTCAACCGCATGCAAATTGATTTTGGTGTGAATAAATTATTGAGGATCAAAAAATAGCACTTGGATGAGGTTAATGCCGTTCAGTGACGCTCAAAAAATTGAAGTGTCATGCGCAGGCAGGGATCCAGTGTCTTTAGGCTTTTACGCCACTGGATTCCCGCCTTCGCGGCAATGGCAATACGTAGGACAATGCTTAACTGAACATCATTACCTAGATCAGGTGCTATTTTTTTAATCCAAAGTGCATTTTGATTGACGCTTGAAAAACTCAGCGCTTTACATCAATACATTAATCATCGCATTTCCAATGCCAATCAAAGCCGAACCCGCCAATAAG
>JAYVHZ010000435.1:0-5882 GCA_043770645.1 Undibacterium sp.
TATGTGCCAGAGACTTTAACGGTCGCTGAGTTGGCTCATAAAATGTCCGTAAAAGCGTCTGAAGTCATTAAACATTTGATGAAGCTCGGTCAGATGTGCACGATCAATCAGGTTCTGGATCAAGAAACAGCGATGATTCTGGTTGAAGAAATGGGTCACAAAGCCTTTGCGGCGAAAATTGATGATCCAGAATCGATGTTGACGGACGTTGCAGAACACGCAGAATACGAATCATCACCACGTGCGCCAGACGTCACGGTAATGGGTCACGTTGATCACGGTAAAACATCTTTGCTCGATTATATTCGTCGCGCCAAAGTGGCTTCCGGTGAAGCGGGTGGTATTACGCAGCATATTGGCGCTTACCACGTAGAAACACCTCGCGGTATGATTACCTTCTTGGATACACCAGGTCATGAAGCGTTTACGGCGATGCGTGCTCGCGGTGCGAAAGCAACCGATATCGTTATTCTGGTCGTTGCAGCAGACGATGGTGTGATGCCGCAAACCAAAGAAGCGATTGCGCATGCAAAAGCAGCTGGCGTGCCTTTGGTGGTAGCGATCAATAAGATCGATAAACCAGGTGGCAATGCAGATCGCGTCACGCAAGAATTGATCGCCGAAAGCGTTGTGCCAGAAGCTTATGGTGGTGAGTCCCCATTCGTTTCTGTGTCTGCAAAAACAGGTCAGGGTATTGATGACTTGTTAGAACAAGTTTTATTGCAAGCTGAAGTTTTAGAATTGCGTGCGCCAGTTGATGCACCTGCTAAAGGTTTGGTAGTTGAATCTCGTTTGGATAAAGGTCGCGGTACTGTTGCTACGATCTTGGTTCAGTCTGGTACATTGAAACGCGGCGACGTGGTCTTGGCGGGTTCATCTTATGGTCGCGTTCGGGCGATGTTGGATGAAAACGGTAAGAGCATCCACACCGCTGGCCCGTCCATTCCAGTAGAGATTCAAGGTTTGACTGAAGTGCCAGCCGCGGGTGAAGAAGTGATGGTCATGGTTGATGAGCGCAAAGCACGTGAAATCGCTTTGTTCCGTCAAGGTAAATACCGTGATGTTAAATTGGCGAAACAGCAGGCAGCGAAGCTCGAAAACATGTTCGAAAACATGGGCGAAGGCGAACTGAAAAACTTGCCTATCATCGTCAAAACCGACGTACAAGGTTCGCAAGAAGCTTTGGTACAGTCTCTGATCAAGTTGTCGAACAACGAAGTGCGCGTACAAGTGGTACATGCAGCAGTTGGTGGGATTTCAGAATCCGACGTCAACTTGGCAGTCGCTTCCAAAGCGGTCATTATCGGCTTTAACACCCGTGCTGATGCATCCGCCCGTAAGTTGGCTGAATCGAATGGCGTGGACATTCGTTACTACAACATCATTTACGATGCAGTAGACGAAATCAAATCTGCCCTGTCCGGCATGTTGGCACCAGAGAAGCGCGAAACGATCATTGGTATGGTCGAGATTCGCCAAGTCTTTGCCGTCAGTAAAGTCGGTTCTATTGCAGGTTGCTTGGTCACTGAAGGTGTGGTTAAGCGTACGTCGTCCGTGCGTTTGCTACGCAACAATGTGGTGACATGGACAGGCGAGTTGGATTCTTTGAAGCGTTACAAAGACGACGCCAAAGAAGTTCGTGCAGGTATGGAGTGCGGTCTCTCACTCAAAGCCTACAACGAAATCCAAATCGGAGATTTCTTGGAAATCTTCGAAATCCAGGAAATTGCTCGTACTCTGTAAGCTGATAGAGTTAGAAAGACAAAGAGCTTTGAACCGCAGAGGCGCAGAGGTCGCAGAGATCATTTGATTTTCTGCGACCTCTGCGCTTCTGCGGTTTAGTCTTTTGTTTTTTGAATAATGTATTGTTAGAAAAATTATGGCCAAAAATAGTAAATCTATCCCAGCTCGCGGTTTGCGCGTCGCTGATCAAATCCAACGTGATTTGTCTGAAATCATTTGGGCAGAACTCAAAGATCCACGCGTGGGCATGATCACGCTGACTGAAGTGCAATTGACGCCTGATTACGCGCATGCAAAAGTGTATTTTACGACTTTAGCGGATGATCCTGCCGCTATCAAAAATACCTTTGAAGGTTTGAATAAAGCCGCAGGTTTTTTGCGTAATCAACTCGGTTTGAAATTGCGTATTCACACTTTGCCCCAATTACATTTCGTGCATGACACATCGACGATGCGCGGCATCGCGATGTCAAGGTTGATCGATCAAGCGAATGCGACTCACGTTCCAGAAGATAAGAACGACAACGAAGATTGATATTGTTTTTTTGAAATTTGAACTGCAGAAATTCAGAAACTGCAATTTTCGCAGGGCGGGTGAAACCCGCGCTGATCAGGCGCTAGATAAGCTGGTGGCGCGGTTTTCTCCCGCCCTACATGCTATTAAGTTATTGAAAAGCTTGAACAGCAGAGAGCGTAGATGAGATATAAGAAAACCTCTGCGATCTCTGCGTCTCTGCGGTTAATATTTTTTGTTTTTGATTTTATAGTTTGCGACCAGAACAATGAACCAACCGGTTAAGAAAAAAACACGCCTACCCATTAACGGCGTGCTGTTATTAGATAAACCTGTGGGTTGGTCGAGCAATGATGCACTAATCAAAGCGAAGCGTTTGCTTAATGCGATTAAAGCCGGTCATACTGGCACTTTAGATCCGTTTGCCACTGGCTTGTTGCCCTTATGTTTTGGCGAAGCTACCAAGTTCTCCGCAGATTTATTAGAGGCCGATAAGACCTATCAAACCGTGGTGCATCTGGGAGTCAGTACCAACACAGGCGATACCGAAGGTGAAGTCATACAAACGCAAGAAGTGAATGTCACGGAAGCGCAAATTCACGCGGTCTTAGAACAATTCAAAGGCGATATCTTGCAAGTGCCTCCTATGTATTCGGCACTTAAACGCGATGGCAAACCGCTTTACGAATATGCACGTGAAGGCATCACACTCGAACGCGAAGCACGTCCGGTCACGATTCATTTACTCGAATTTGTTAACTACGAAGCGCCGTTCTTGACCCTGAATGTACGCTGTAGCAAAGGCACCTACATACGTGTTTTAGGTGAAGAAATCGGGAATGCTCTAGGCTGTGGTGCGCACCTCAATGCCTTGCGCCGTACGCACGTTGGGCATCTCATTTTAGAAAATACCGTCACGCTTGATCAATTGATAGAAATGAGCGAAGAGCAACGCCACGCCTTGTTATCACCTGTCGACGCTTTGCTGTCGAGTTTTCCCGAAGTCCTGTTGAGCGAAGAGTTATCTAAGCGCTTCTTGCAAGGTCAGCGGATTTCATTGGCGAAGGAAGCTGTAACTCATCCAAGTGAACTTGGGCGAGTCCGCGTTTATCGAGTTGATGCTAACCAAGCCTCGAAACAATTGCTTGGCTCTGCGCAGCTACAAGAATTTGGTGTATTGGCGCCAGAGCGTTTGATTTCGACGGTTGATCAACACTGAACTTGCCTGTCTTGATTTAGCTTTCACGGGTAGAATAGACGGCTTGATCCTCGACGAAAGCATCTCATGTTCCAAGACATTATTCACTTCTGGTTTGAAGAAATCGACAGTAAGAAATGGTGGAGTGTTGATCCCGAATTTGATCAACTGATACAGAACCGCTTTCACAGTGTGATGCTACAGGCCGCTGCTGGTGAGCTCTATGAGTGGCGCACTGACGACCATGGTCGCTTGGCGGAAATCATCGTCTTAGATCAGTTCTCGCGCAATGTGTATCGCAATACGCCGCAAGCTTTTGCTCAAGACGCCATGGCCTTGGTGTTGGCACAAGAGGCGATCAGAGGGCAAGCAGATCATGGCCTCAACCTTACCGAAAGAAATTTTCTATACATGCCTTTCATGCATAGTGAATCTCCTGCCATTCACGCTGTCGCTGAAAAGTTATTTCACGAACACGCGCCCCAAGGTAATTACGAATTTGAGTTAAAGCATAAGCGCATCATCGATCGTTTTGGTCGCTACCCGCATCGCAATGCGATTTTGGGGCGTGAATCGACGGCCGAAGAAATCGAGTTTCTGAAAGAAGCTGGTTCTAGTTTTTAAACTTTGTTCAGTCTAGTTCAGTAGGATAAAGCGATGATTCGTTCCAAACTTCGACAAACCTTTGTTGTGCTTGCTCTAGTTGCACTCGGTAGTGCAGGAACTTTACTTGCACAAGCTTTGAGTGATTCCCCGCAACGCCAAGAGAAACAAAGAGTTGAACTGCAAGACCCGAATGGCGTGACTACCGGTATGGAAGTGCTTGCTTCCGTCGCAGAATACAAGCCGGGCGAGGGCATCGATTTGCATCTCCATCACGGTATTGAAGCGCTGTACGTGGTGCAGGGTGCTCAGATCCAAACGCCAGGAAAAGATGCAGTTAGTTTGCCCACGGGTGCCAGTTTAATGAATTTACGTATGGTGCAACATGGTGGCTTTAAGGTTGTTGGCGATACTTCCTTAAAACTATTCACTGTCCACATCGTCGATAAGGGTAAACCGCTGTACGACAAATCCATAAACGGCACTGGCAACATCGCTAATAAATAGTACGCGAATAGTAAGCGACTAGTAAGCGCTAGGTTTATCAAGGCGTTTTGTGTAGGATGCGATTTGCTTTTCCCTATCACTCTTCATGCATCCTACTCACGATCTGAACTCCAACCAAATTAATCCAAGTCAACGTAACTTCGGCATCGACCTGTTGCGCGGGTTTTCCATTTTATCCGTTGTCATTCATCACCTCGCCATGAGTTTTCGTTTGCCCTTGCAACCGAGCTTAGCTGGTGAGTGCTGCGGTGTCCGCGCTGTGGTCATCGAAAGATGCAGGTAATTGAGGTCATTGCACCAACCAAACATCGACAAGTATTAGCGACAGGACCACCGTCATAATCATGTTGACGTGCACAACTGTTGAGAATCAAAACGGGTTCCTAAGGGAACTGCGGGCTAGTTCGTGTTCAAGCCGAAAAACATAGGCAAAACACCTCCACACGGAAAGACAAAAATCATCATCGATCGTTCGTACACAGCAAGTTCACCACAAGTTGAAGAAATCCCTTGCTAATCTACTAGCGATCAAGCGATCAATTCGCATACAATCCCCTTAATCAACTGACTCGCAGTCGGTTCAGTCCAACAAGGTTTATCCGCCGCAATGATCGCGGACTCTTATTTTTGCGTTTCCGGTGCGGCGGATAAACGCTATTCGTTAAACATCAAGGAGTTTTAGCTATGTCGGTATATTTAGATGAAGTAACGAAGCGAGAAAAAATTGCCATCGCTGCGATCAGACAGACTTTGGGAACAGACGATGGTGAGTATGGCTCAACTCTATTTGTCTCTCATCATTTAGAGGAACTTGAAGTTGATTATTGGCAGAAGCATCTCGGCATAAAAAATCCTGATCCAGAACGTGTTCTTGATCTCATCAAGTTGCGTTCGCATTGGGGAGGGGATGATGAGTTAGACACTTTTGATTTTACTTTGCCAGACGATATTACGGATTACGCAATTAGCGTTCGCTTTGATGAATCTGGAGACGTCGCAGAAATTTCAATGGAAAGTTAGAACTGTAGGGCGTATTAGCGTAGCGTAATACGCCGCATGAAAAGCCTGAAAGAAGCGCGCCCATACAAGTATGATACGCACAGTTGTCCTCGTGGATCACGAGCACCACGATACGGTGCAAGTGGCCTATTCACACACTAAAAAAAATCGCAGCGTGCCGAATTGAAAATGGGAAATCCTGACGGCATTCTAGTCAGACTTATGTAAAAAAAGGAATCCTAGTGCTCGCACAAAAACAAGTTGTCTTCGTGGACGGAATCGGTGGTAAGCGCTATATGCGCCGCTCCATCATTCGCT
>JAYVHZ010000436.1:0-23521 GCA_043770645.1 Undibacterium sp.
ATCGCTGCTGTCAATGTCGTTTTACCGTGATCCACGTGACCAATTGTGCCGACGTTAACGTGCGGCTTGGTGCGTTCGAACTTACCTTTTGCCATTTTAGACTCCTAACGATTGTGAGAGATCTTCTTTAAGCTATCAAGCACACGCCTGACAAAAACACTACGAAGTTGATCATTTAAAATATTACCTTGGTGCCCTTGACGTGGATTGAACACGTGGCCTCTCCCTTACCAAGGGAGTGCTCTACCACTGAGCTACAAGGGCAGCTCTTTGCACAAAACACATGCAGAGACAAAACTTTTAAACTTGGAGCGGGTGAAGGGAATCGAACCCTCGTCTTAAGCTTGGAAGGCTTCGGCTCTACCATTGAGCTACACCCGCATACGAAACTGATTCGAGAACATCTTCAGCCACTTAATTCTGCCTGGTGGAGGGGGCTGGATTCGAACCAGCGTACTCAGAGAGAACAGATTTACAGTCTGTCGCCTTTAACCACTCGGCCACCCCTCCCAGGGAACCCCGAATTATGGAGATGTTCGTTTTAACTGTCAATAGCTTTTTAACGTGAAAATCTAAATCTTTTGTGACGCCTTTTCTCGCACATAAAAATTCATAGAAATTTTCGTCGAAAATTCAATAACTTAACTAATTTCTCGCATGAGCCAATTGAAAAGAAACCAAACCCTCAAATTTACTCATTTCTTCAGAAAGTGTGCTAATTGACGTTGCGAGTCGACGATTCAAAGCAACTGCCACAAAGCGCCACTCGGTACTACCTGCTTTTGAAGAGATAATAATCGTGCCGCCGGCCACTTCATAGCCGCGCTCCATCGCAAGTTGGCGAATCGCTGATTCACTAACAACAAAGCCTTCTCTAAATTGCATAACAATCGAAATTGCCTGCCGAGCAGGCAACCATGTTTCTAGTTTATAGACCCATATCATGCAGGCGGCGGACAGAAAGGCTAATAGGATTGCGGCAGCAAAAAAACCAATCCCAACTAAAATGCCAATCGCAGAGGAAGCCCAAAGTGATGCTGCGGTTGTTAACCCACTAATACTAAATCCTTCTTTCATAATCACGCCAGCACCCAAAAAGCCGATCCCGGTGACTATCCCTTGTATGGTCCGTGAAGGATCCAAAGCCACGGGCAACAGGGAACGGCCGCCATACCAAAAATCTGGATACCCAGCGATTACGACCAACGCGGCTGAGGCCATGCAAACCAAACCGTAGGTTCGCATGCCAGCCGCTCTCCCGTGATAGGAGCGTTCATACCCAACCACAAAACCTAGCAGCATGGCACCTGTCAAATTCAAAAAGATAATGGTATTGGCGCCTAGTTCAGCGTTTGACCAAAAGTCGGCGGTATAGGAGGCTAATGTAGTCATGCTGCTTACTCTTTTGTGATTAAGAACTTACATAAAAACACCCTTTTGATGATGCTGCACCGAACTGTCATTCCGAGGTCACGAAATCGAATGATGTATCCGATTGGGGTGTTTTAATGCAAGTTCTATAATATAAATTATTCGAATTTTTAGTGTAACAACTCGCCCGCTAACTGTCTAAAGAATATCTTGCCACTTTGCAATTTGCTTCATTTCAACAACAGGGAACTTTTCTATCCTTTAGCAATCGGATTCAAAGTATTTACTCAGGTATATCTTTGGTATATCCAACTCCCCCGCCAACATTCTTTTTTTGGAGACTGCATGTCCTATTCGACGAAACGAAATCACAGTGCCATCCACAAAGCCTCACATCATCGTGTCTTGTTGGCTACAATCACTTTCGCCACCGGCCTTTTGGTCACGATTCCAAGTTACAGCCACCCATTAGAAAAGCAAATCACTTCATCTCTTAGCAATGTCAGTAAACCAGAAAAAAATAATAACGAACAAATATTCAAAGAACTTTACGAAAAAGAGGCTGCTCTTAGGAAGAAGGAGTTTCCTGGACGTCGTGCAGCAGATGATGAGGATGAAATCACCCAAGCGGACTACAGCGACACCGCAGAACAGAGGCGCTTAAAAGCTTGGCGTGATTTTGCTGAACAACTACAAAAAATTAATTCAGAACATCTCAGCAATGAGTCAAAAATTAATCTTAAAATATTCTCCGATCAAATTACCAACCGTATCAATTCAATAACCCTCAATGCGCACCTATTGACCTTCAATTCCGACAGTCAATTTTGGGCTAGTACTGCTGGCGCCGCAGAATCAAGCCGCTGCCTCGATGTCAAGAGCTGTGAACGATATTTAAAGCAACTGAACAGCATCCCGCAAACTTTTACTCAGAAAATTGCGTTGATGAAACTAGGCATAGCGCGTGGCATGACCATGCCCGGTGTGGTCTTAACTGGACGCGACGCTAGTATACAAAGACATGTTGTCAGCGAAGTCGGGAACAGTGTGTTTTATAAAGCCTTTACGCAACTACCGGCTTCGATTAATCCAGCACAGCAAGCGGAACTACAACAACGCGCAAAGAAAATAATCATAGAAAAAGTCATTCCAGCCTATCAAGAATTGCTCAGTTTTATTCGCAATGAATATATGCCTAAGGCACGCAAAACAATTGCCGCCTACGATCTACCTAATGGTAAAGCATTTTATCAAGCGCAGATTTTTGAATACACCACATTAAACAACAGCCCCGAAGAAATTCATGCGATTGGTTTATCTGAAGTTACCAGGATTCGCAGTGATATGGCAAAGATCATCAGTGACCTGAAGTTCGATGGTGATTTCAAAGCCTTTTTACACTTCTTACGCACAGATCCGCAATTTTATGCAAAGACACCGCGCGAATTATTAGCAGAAGCATCCTATTGGGCAAAAAAAGCTGACGGTCTACTAATCCGTTACTTCGGTCAATTGCCGCGCAAACCATACGGCATACAGCCAGTGCCAGAGGATATTGCTCCGACTTACACCGCTGGTCGTTATGCTGGTAGCGGAGATCCAAAGAGACCATCCAATTACTGGGTCAACACCTCACTACTTAACCAGCGTCCTATTTGGGCATTGCCAGCATTGACTTTACATGAAGCGGTGCCGGGGCATCATCTACAAATTGCTTTAGCTGGGGAGCAAGCCGAACAACCAGAATTTAGGCGCAACGCTTACATTTCAGCGTTCGGTGAAGGTTGGGCCTTATATGCAGAACATCTGGGTGTAGAAATGGGTTACTACGAAACGCCTTACGACCATTTCGGTCGTCTAGTGTATGAAATGTGGCGCGCTTCACGTTTGGTTGTTGATACCGGCATGCATGCCAAAGGCTGGTCGCGCGATCAAGCGTTGGCGTTTATGCGCGACAATACCGCACTATCAGAACACGAAATCACCACAGAAATTGATCGTTATATCTCATGGCCTGGCCAAGCTTTAGCCTATAAATTGGGAGAGTTAAAAATACGCGAAGTTCGTCAAAAAACCTCGACAATGTTAGGCGCTCAGTTTGACCTGCGAGCCTTCCACGATAAGTTATTAAGTTTAGGATCAGTCCCTTTGTCTATATTGGAAAGTGAAATGATGAATTGGGCAAACCAAATCAAGAAATCCAAAAAATAAAACCACAAAAAATACCCAAGGCCTCGAAAATAATTCGGGGCTTTTTTCTTTGCCTAGATGGTTTTACCTTACAATAAACTTTCACAACATTCTTTCTCTGGAGGAAATAATGAGATATCCTCGCCTGACCATGTCGATTGTTCTCGCTTGCGCTCTTCAAGCTCTGCCCGTCTTTGCAATTGAACGTAGTGATGCAAAAATGGCTACTGGCTTAATGCAGAAGGCTCAAGCCTACCTACAGAAAAATGGGGCAGAAAAGGCGATCATCGAATTTAATCGACTTGATAGCCCCTTCAACAGCAAAAGTACGATCAATCCATACGGAGATCTTTATTTATACACTTTAGATTCCAAAGGTTTCCAGTCTGTTCATGGTAAAAATCCAAAAATACGCGGTAAAGTGATGCTGGAAATGCGTGATATAGACGGTGTCTATTTGATCGAGGCGATGGTTAAAATTTGCTTTTCCAGCAAGGAAGGAAAAGGCTGGACCAAGTATCGTTGGCCGAATCCAGTCACCAAAGAAGTTGAACCTAAACAAGGCTACGTAGAACGGGTTCCGGGGATGGATTTATGTTTAGGTACAGGCATTTATCAATAGTCAAACATCAATATTACCAACGATGCCCACCAAGAACAAATCATTCTCCTTACCCACCATTGGCACCCTACTTGCCCTATTTGTCAGCTTAATTATTACAGGCATCGTCGCACAATCTTGGTGGGCAATCGAACAAGATCGCAAACTTACTATCGACTCCGAATATCAACACGGTTTAGTCGCAGTGAGATTGCTAGAAGAGCATGCATCTCAAACCCTACGTGATGCCGAACGTAATCTGGATACTGTGGTCAATGCGATTCTCATTGAGGGCAAACAAAAACCGATCACTGACGACTTAATTCGTCAGGTATTAACTAAGGCTCAACCATTTAATCGCGTCTTAAAAGCACTACAATTTGTTAATCCAGCCGGACAAGCGTGGGTCAGCTCAATTGACTATCCCGCCTATCAGACTGATGCAGATGACCGAGTTTACATCCCCTACTTGCTGCAGCATAAAGACGAAAAGAAAGTAATCCTTGGACGCCCTTTTCAACGTTTTTATGATGGCGAATTGGTCGTTCCTGTCGCACGCAATGTTCACCTTGAGGACGGCAGCTACTTAGGCATTATCAGTACGGATATTAGCGTCGCGTATTTCAGTAATGTGTATCAGCGGGTTGCGCAAGATAGTAAGGCAATGGTGTCCTTATTTACGGATACTGGTGTAATCATTGTCCGCTTTCCATTCAATCCGGATCAGGTGGGGAAAGATCTTTCGAATTCATCCATAATACAAACCCTCAAGCACTCTGCGACTGAAGGTATGTTTGAAGAACGTCAGTTTCTTAGTGATCAAGAGACCAAACCTAGTTTATACACCTTTAGAAAATTTAAAGACTATCCCGTCATTTCCATTTTCGCCCGCGAAACAGAAACTATTTTGAGCCCGTGGCGTGAGCGCAGTGAAAGTCGGATCTTGTTTTCAAGCTTAATTATTCTGCTGGTGATCTTGCTGTCGCTATTTCTGTGGCGGCAATTTCGGCGGTTACACCAATCCGAACAATCCTTGATCGCTTCTGAAGCACATCTCAAATCTAGTGAGAGTAAATTCACACACTTGTTTGAAAACTCCCCTATGCCATTAGCCTTACTCAGTTTTCACGATCAGAAAATATTGGCGATCAATAACTATCTTTTGCAGCAATGGGGCTACACCTTAGAACAGACGCTACATAAATCGCTCGATGAATTGCAGATATGGGTGAACCGCGATGATGCTGCCATTCACAAACAATTGTTGCGAGAATCCGGCGTAGTCAAACAGTTGGAAGTTAGGTTGAATGATAGTCACGCACGTCAAAGTATTTGTCAGATTTCTTCCAAATACTTTGTTTCAAACACTGAGCAACTATTGATTTTTTCTCCGCTAGACATTTCTCGCTTGCGTGAAGTTGAGTCTGAAATTCGTAACTTAAACACGCAACTGGAAGAAAAAGTCATAGCGCGTACACACAGTTTGGCTGAAGCTAATCGTGAACTAGAACAGGCTTTAAGTGCCATGAAAGTGATGCAGGACGAGATGTTCCGTTCGGAAAAAATGGCAGCTCTCGGTTATTTGGTGGCAGGTATTTCACATGAATTAAATACGCCAATCGGCAATAGCTTAATGGTGGCAAGTACCATTCATGATCACGCGCAGACCTTGGCAGAGGAAATCAACAACGGGCAATTGCGCAAGACACGCTTATTGCAGTTAATCGAGGACACAAAAAAAGGTGCGGATATTTTATTGCGCAATTTGCAGAGGGCTGCGCAACTAATTTTTAGTTTTAAGCAAGTGGCGGTTGATCAGTCCAGTGACCAATGCCGCGTTTTTGATCTCAAGAATACCTTGGAAGAAATATTACTAACGGTAGAACCTGTATATAAACGCACAGCCTATCAACTGCATGCTGACTTAGAGCCAGGAATTTCAATGGAGAGCTATCCAGGCGCTCTGGCCCAGATTCTTAACAATGCCATCAACAACACGCTAAGCCATGGTTTTGATGGGCGTAAATCTGGGCAAATGCAACTCACTACTCGGAGCTTAAATGAGACACAGATCGAACTCCTATTTAGTGATGATGGCATCGGCATTCCGAGTCAGCATATCAATCAAGTATTCGATCCTTTTTTTACGACAAAACTAGGTCAAGGTGGCTCTGGTTTGGGCTTACATATCGTGTATAACCTAGTCACTGAAGTACTGGGTGGAAGTGTCACGCTAAATAGTAAAGCCGGTGGCGGCACGCACCTTCGTTTTATCCTACCTAAAAAAGCGCCTGCACCGCATCGAAACATGCCGTAAGCAGCGCTGTTATCTTTAGTTTCTCCAACAAAAATCCCATAACACCGTAAAGTATTATGGGATTTTTTGTTCAATGACTAAATAATTTACTTCGCTCTAGTATTGTCAGCTTTGATATCAGTAGCTTTGATATCAGTAGCTTTGGTATCGTTGGTTTTTTTATCTTCCGTTTTGCTTTCAGATTTCGCTTCGGGCAAATTGACCAAACTAGCACGCTCTTTCAAATGCTCATCCATTTTCAACCATGCAACACCTTTATTCAACCACTCTGGTGCAGCTTTATCTTTCAGATGAAAGTCAAAAAATTCCTTCATGCGTTGCATATAATCTTTTTGATTCGGCTTCTTTATCAGACCATGATTCTCGCCAGGATATTCCAGCATGATCACATCTTTGCCCGCACGACGTAAGGTATTGAAATACTCCACGCCCTGCGTGTAATCGACTGCTCCATCAACGTCATTTTGCAACATCAATAAAGGTGTTTTCACGTTCCTAGCAAAGAACACAGGGCTATTGCGCACATAAGCTTCCCAGTGATCGTTGTAAGTGCCGAGGAAACGTCCTTGGCTACTTTCAAAAATCGCTTGATTCGTACTGCCAGAATTTTTATACACGAGACTATACATGCTGATCATATTGGTCAGAGCAGCACCAGCGGAAGCGGCTTTAAAAACATCGGTTTGAGTGATCAGGAATGCTGTTTGGTATCCACCCCAGCTATGGCCTTGTAAGCCGACGCGCTTGGCATCAACCACACCAGTTGCTATGGCTGCCTGTAAGGCAGGCAAAACACTTTCTTTGGCACTCACACCCGGATCATTCAAACGATAGGTGATATCTGGCGTAAACACTGCGTAGCCGTGGCTAGTGTAGTACGAGCGATTAAAGCCACCACCACCTACCATCGGTGGCGTATAACTATTTAATCCCTGGCTCAATTTTTCGTAAATATAGACCACGGTCGGATAGGCTTTGCCGGCTTGATAATTGGCTGGTAAAAATAAAGCGCCCTGCAACTTCTTACCGTCAGTACCAACATATTCCACCAGAACAGAACCGCCCCCCATGGTGTAATTTTTTTCTTGCGTGAGCAAATCCGTTAGCTTCCGTGGCGCATGTAGTTGTCCATTGCTCGCGTACAAATCCGGTGGTGTCACCGCGGTTTCTTTCGAAAGTAAGAATACGTCCGCTTTTTCCGCTTTCACTAAACGACGATATGCCGCATCTTCAAATGCTAAACGCTTGGTGCCACCGTTAGGATCGAGGCGCAAGAACCCCGCTTTCTTAGTCCATTCGCCATAAGCATTAAAATATTGAACTTTACTGAGATCAATACCTTTTTCATTCGGATCCAAAACGAAACGTCGTTGATAGCGGACTTGATCACGCTTACCATCATTCGTCACTTGCACGGCTTTACCACCATCTGCAGGCAATTTCCAAATATCCCAGCCATCACTTAGCAGCACAAAGCGGCTATCCGCACTCCAACCAAAAGGCATTACCGGAGGCTTGGCGAGATTCAGATCATTCTCAACATTGATGAAAGTGGTATTTAAGGCCGCAGTTAAGTTATGGCGCTTACCAGTTGCCATTTCTATACTAAAGAAATGTCCATCTTCATAATGTAAATAATGACGACCATCGTAAGCTAATCCGAAAGTCCAACTCGCCTGCTTATTGAGTAAGCGACGTTCACCTGTCTTTAAGCTAACCGCATACACATCGCTAAAACGACGGCCATCCATACTCGCTTGTCTTTGATACTCACTATCATCTTGCGCTAATGCCCAATCACCAAGTTGTGGCATCGATACATTGTTCAGTTTGTCATCACCAATGCGGACAAACTTGTTTTCGGCCAAGCGATAAACAGCGGCACTCGAACGCTTTTTATCCATTTCTTGTTGTACTTTTTGTTGTGTCGGCAAGCGCTTGTCTTGATGATGCCAAAGCACCAGATTGACTTTTTCGTCGGCCTCTGCATCCTTCTTCTCATCTTTAGGTTTCTTCTTAGCCTCTTTGATGCCGAAAGAAATCCAAGAGAAATCCTGACTCCAGCGCGGTTGTGCGTCACTAGAAATTGTCATATCTGCGGGGAAATCTTTTAACTTAGTTGGATCAATCAAGGTCTTCACAAAACTATGATTGGCTTCTAAGCGAAAACCTAAAGCATGCCAAAGTTTATCTTGATAGGCTTTGTCTTCAATACCCTTTAAAGCGACCAAGCCATTGCCTTTGTCATTCCACAGCAACTTCTCATACACGGCATCGCCATCGTCAAGAACCTGACTGGCACCACTATCCAATGTATACACAATCACGCCATTGCCAGCTTTATCATTGGCATCAACGATATAGGCGAGGTAGCGACCATCGTGGTCAAACGCGAACTCTGCCACATTTCCCAAATTGAGAGAGGCACCTGTTTTCAAATTTTTCAATAAAAGATCGGAACCCTTCGCGCGCGCTGGTGCCGTGGCACCTGCTGCGACTGGAGCTGTTGGCGGTGCCCCTGGTGCTGCATCTGGCATCGCTTTATGCATCGCCAGCCAACCACCGCGCTCATTAGCGAATGCAAATTTTCGTACTTTATCGACCGTCGTCAATTTGCCGGTTTTCAGATCGACCAAGCCAACTTTAGTTGTTATTGGCTTCTTGGCCTTTTTCGCGGCATCTTGTTCTTTCTTGGACAAATGCGAAGTAAATGCAAGCCATTGTCCATCTTCAGAAAACTCTATAGTGCCGAGGCCTTGCCCCGCCAGAAAACTAAACTCTTCTTTACCCGACAATGCCTTAACGACGATATTCGCGTCACCATCTGCTTCTGTCAAACGCCATGCCGCCCATAAACCGTCCGCAGACAATACAGCCGAGCTAATACCTTTCCACGCTGCCATATCGGCGATCTCTATCGGACGAGGTAAAGCTGGCGTTGCCGGTTTAGCGTCTGCCTTGTTTGCAGTTTGAGTGACAGACTGGGTATCAGTGCCGGCTTCGGCCTTAGTTGTCACAGCAGCTGTTTGCGCTAATGCTTCGGCACTGGCAAGTAGAAAACTTAAAGTGAGGGCGTGATGCTTTGCTCGCATTGGTCGCATGGAATACTCCGGTTGAAAGTGGCGTGATAAGATCGAATTCTATTGACCTTAACGGCTTCACTTAGTTCCTCGAAGTACACATCTAAAGCGAAAAGATTAAAAGCCTGTTTTGAGATTATCTAACATTAGATTGAAATTGTAGCGTAAGCACGTAGACTTATTGATTGGCAAGCTCTCGTGGTCGCAAGCCTAGTCGAATCACCTCTGGCGAGTAGTAACTTAAATAGGATTTCCAAATAGCGTCGGTGCTCGCGTATTTCTCGAATTGTGTCTTGAGATACTGTTGATCGCTAGGATTCAAGGACGTTTTAGAAATATAGATGCCACTTTCATTCCAAGGCAAGTCATCCAATTTATCAAAACGCAATTTACCGCGAAGATTTTTGAGTATCTCTTCGGTCTGAACAACACCTGAGAATAAAGTTGGCGCCATGATGGTGACGTAGTTAGAATTATTTTGCATCATCCGTCCGGCTGAAATCGGATCTGTTTCTACAGCCAGTCGACCTAAGGCTTTCATTTCTTCGACTATGCTTTGATATATGGGCCCGTAGTCATAGCCACGCACGACCACCAATCTTAGCTTGTGTCGCGATATCAAATCTTTAGCATTTTGAATTGCGGGATGCTTGTCTTCTACAGAAATTAAGGTGGCACGCAGTTGAATCAATGGGATGAAATGTCCGTATTTTTCACGGCGATCTGTTTTGATCGTCGCAATTAACAAGTCTGCTTTGCCGGTTTCAAACAAAAATTCTTGTCGACTTTTGGGTACATAGTAGAAAACAAAACGGCAATTCGTTTTTGCCTCAACCTGTCCTAAAAATTCTGGCATGATTCCGGAAAATTTATTGCCATTCGCAATGACACTAAAGCCCGATACAGCGACCGGCACTTGAATTGGTCGAGAGCAATCGGCAAGCACATTCTGTGAATATAAAAGCCAACAAAAAATAACTAAGGAGATAGAACGAAATCGTTCAAGTCGCCTCTTATCAATTATTCTTTGTGAACTAATCACCGTGTATCCAATGCAAAAAAATGCGAGACTTAGCCAATCCAAACACCAACGCTTTAAGAACTCAAATTGCTAACGCTTATGCGCCTTGGCAAATACGACATTGCAAGCTACAAGATCAGAGACGGCGATTACGCCTGCAAGCCAAAGCAATTTAAACCACCTATTCAATTTGGAATTTTGTTTCGCTGACCCCGCAGCCCTTGTAGTCATCAACAAAAATAGCCACCTGACAATCCAAGCTTGATTCGCTACTATTGTGCGCTGAAAAGCTAGATTTGCAAATGTTTGCGACATTACAGATTGTAAAATTCCGAAATACGTCAAACAGGCTGTCGGACTTATACGACACATTATTCTCGAACCCTGTAGGATTGATTCTGTTCGAAAAATTCTTACCACATACAGATTCTCCGTTGATCGAAATAAGAATATAGTCTACGCAAGCTCTACCTAAAACGAACAAGTTCAAACACAAAAAACAAACGCGAGAAAGGGAAAACGATGACAGTAAAACATTCACTATTAGCATTACTGGTAGCTTGCCTATTGAGCTTCGAAGCAATAGGTCAAGAGTCCAACAAAACTGCGCCCGATAAGCCTACAAGCAATCCTAAATACGATGCAGAGTCCGCTCAACGTTTAGGCGCCGACCAACGCGGTATGCGTAGTTATGTTTTAGTCGTATTAAAAACCGGCCCGAACAAAGTCGCACCAGGTAAAGAGCGGGATGAAATGTTTGCAGGCCATTTCGCCAATATAAAACGCTTAGCGGCAGAAGGCAAACTGGCACTCGCAGGCCCTTTCGATGGCGTCGATGGCTGGCGTGGATTATTTGTCTTTGCCGTCAAAGATATAGAAGAAGCGAAGCAATTAACCACGACTGACCCGGTCATCATGAAAGGAGAAATGGTCGCCGAATATCATAAATGGTACGGTTCGGCTGCAGTCATGGACGTGACTCGGATACACGAAACTTTGATCGAGAAAAATCCTTAGCCCATCATTTCGAAAATCTAAGCAAGGGATTTCGAGTACGGCGTTCAAGTTTTGTCACACCATTTCACGAAACCAAAGAAAGAAAAAAGAGCGACATACATCTCGCTCTTTTTTCGATTCCATAAATTCAAAAAATAGGGACTATAAGCTATAGCTTACGCGCGCATACACAAATCGCCCCGAACGTCCAAACGGTGAAAAATTCGAGAACGCGGTCGCACCCGAAGCGTTTAAAGCAGGAGCACGCGGATCAATGTAAGTATCAAAGACATTGTCGGCGCCAACAGCAATTTTCAGACGACTATTGACTTGATAGCGGAACTCCATATCCACCAATGTTTTTGGCGACAGCACTTGATCGAGCGCAGCAGTCGTCCCAGGATCTAACACTTCACCATAGCGAGTGGCACGCAAGGTAGCGGCATAGTCTGCAAGTTTCCAATCAACACTGGCATTAATCTTGTTGCGCGGTTGTCCTCGCTCAAATGACAAAACATTGATTCGATCAAACAGCACAGGCGACGGCGTTAATGCGGTGAGCTGCGCTGTCTTTGGAATTTTAGTGACTTCTGTTTTGGTGAAATTGCCTGCTAGCGTAAAATCAAAACGACCAGCAGATTCGGTCAACATCGGCCAATTAGAAACGATATCTAAACCCTGCGTTGTGGTATCTACACCATTGATAAAAAAGCGCCCACCACCAACACCGATGAAGCCTTGCGCCGTCAGATAATTACGCACATTGGTTGCTGTCAGATTTTCTGACAAGACAATCCTATTGCTGAGTTGAATACGATAGGCGTCTACGGTAAGTCCCAATTTACCAATACTGAATACAGCACCTAAGGATTGGTTGAAAGACTTTTCCGCATCCAGCGGCTTAGCACCTAGAGCAATTGCGGCAGGATCCGTCGGTTTAAAAGTGGTAATTTCAAACGGTACGCCATTAATAAAATTTGTCGCCGTTGACGTAAAAAATTGTTGCTGGGGCGAAGGCGCTCTAAACCCATTTTGCACCGATCCGCGCAAGCCAAATTGCTTACTAAAGTCATAGCGTGTGGCAATCTTCCCAGTCACATTGCTACCGAAGTCCGAATATCGTTCTGCCCGTATCGCCGCGGAGGCCTGCCATTCTTTACTCAAATTCGTTTCTACATCGATAAAGGCACCAACCGCACTACGATTATTGTTCGAAGCATTTGCAGGCGTAAATCCTGGGAAGACTTGCGCTCCTGGAGCAGTCGGTGTTCCATTAGCTAATTTCTCACCACCGAAGCGATAAGAATCAGGCTCGCCGGCAAACAAGCTATAGCCTTCACGGCGCGCTTCAAAACCAGTTGCAAAACTCACAGGAGATGCCAACTCCGGCATCGTAAAACTCCGTACAGCGGTCAAATTAAACACCAACTGATCATAAGAAAATCCACCCGCCTCAAACTGCTTTTTACTTGATGGGCCGATAGAACGATTTAAGGTGTCCTTAATCGTAAATTGCATCTTGTTTTTGCCGTAGCCAAGCGAGGCATCCATGTCCCACTGTCCGGCTAACCAACTAACTCCGGCGGTGGCACTGAAGTCGTCAACCTGTGGTGCAATCTTAGGCAAAAATCCATTAGGATAAATGGCCAGCACATTTTGGTCTTGTAAAGGACGCCGGAAAAATCCTCCGGATAAAGCCTCGCGCCTTTGATAGCTAGACCAAGCATATAATTTAACACCGCCTTCTAAAGACTGGCCCGCATTGACGAACACCGTCGATTGCTTCAATTTTGGCTCACCATACCAAGCATTAAAGCGATTGAAGTCTTTTTCTCGGGGATCAAAACTGCCATTTACCAAGGGATACTGTTGGCGAAAATCCCAACCTGCACGCTCAGTATTTTTTTGATCTTTTAATTCGGCTGCCACCGTCACATAGCCGGTTTCGCCGAACGACAAGCCCTTCCAGATACTCACGGTAGCGGTATTACCGTCATGCCGTTCACGCGAAGTGCCGGGCGCGGTCCAGGTTGCACCTGTGGGGGGAGTACCTGGAATATAGTCATATTCTGTAATCCGAGCACCATAACTCGCAGTCACTTCGCCACCATCGCGGTTTTCCCGCAGGCGTAAATTGATCACACCGGACAAAGCATCTGAACCATATTGCGCTGATGCGCCGTCACGTAAAACTTCGATATTCTTTACAATCGCACTTGGAATGGTATTCAGATCCACCGCCGCGGCACCACGTCCGACAGTGCCATTAACATTCACTAATGCAGAGGCATGACGACGCTTAGAATTAACTAAAACAAGGGTCTGATCTGGTCCCAATCCACGCAATGTCGCAGGTCGTATGGTGTCAGTGCCATCAGTTAAACCAGGACGTGGAAAATTCAGGGAAGGTAGTGCCACAGACAATGCCTGATTGATCTCGCTAACCCCAAGATTTTGCAAAGACTCAGAGGAAATCACATCAACTGGCGCTAAGGTATTGGTAGCAGAACGGTTCTGGGTACGAGTACCAGTGACGATCACGGCTATCGGTTTCTCATCAGCGGATTGGCTCGCTGCAGGCTGTGCGTTTACCGCCTGTGCTAAACTCAGCTGCGGAAAAAAATGTGAGCAAAACAGCGTTGTTATGGCGACCGCTAGTACATGCTTTTTCGGACGAAAGTGCTGCATTGAAAACCTCCAAGCAAAAAAAATTACAAAGTAAAATTTATGTCGCACAGCAACTTCTGCAGCGTAATTCATAATGACATCAAGAAAAATCGAAGTCAATTTATGTCCACATGGATACAACACTAAATCCTTTGTAGGCGCAATTCATGCATGTAGACACCAGTTAAGCCCATCGTCAGCGCCTGGAAATAGCTTCGCCATATTTTAAAAACATTTCAACTTAACATGTATCAACGGACAATCATGCCTCAATTATCCAAACAGTATTCCGCCGCATGTGAGCGAAATCAAGAAGCGATTCTTGCTCAACTCAAAATCCATCTAGCTACCAGCAAGGCGGTGCTGGAAATAGGCAGTGGAACTGGGCAACATGCCGTTTTTTTCAGTAGACATTTACCATTTTTGAATTGGCAAACGAGTGATCGCGCTGATAATCATGAAAGCATCCAAGCTTGGATAGACGACGCTGACAACGCACGCGTTTTGCCACCTATACTCTTAGATGTCGCCCAAGAGAACTGGCCGGTACAAGATGTTGATGCGGTTTTTACGGCGAATACTTGCCATATCATGGCGATACAAGAAGTTGCTGCAATGTTCGCTGGTGTCGGACGCATCTTGCTCCCTAAAGGTCGAATGATTATCTATGGCCCCTTCAACTATGATGGGCAATTTACTAGCGAAAGCAATCAATACTTTGATGCCACATTGAAGCAGAGCGCCGCGCACCGTGGCATTCGCGACATCGCTGACATTCAACAATACGGGAACGAGAATGGGTTGGGTTTACACGATGATATTGAGATGCCTGCGAATAATCGGCTCCTCATTTTTCACAAGAATCGCTAAGAGAATAATCAGCGTTAGCATGCTTGCTACTTGCGTTGGCAACCCCTTCCACGAACGTATTCGAATTAGGAATCTAGCTTGATCGGAACTAAGCTGGGCTTTGCAGCCCAGCCTACACGTTCAGATCTTAAATTTCGAACTGGCCTCTACGCCAAATCAAAACGATCCGCGTTCATGACCTTGTTCCAAGCCGCGACAAAATCCTTCACAAAAGTCGATTGCGCATCGCTGCCTGCATACACTTCAGCCACAGCACGTAATTGTGAATTGGAACCGAATACCAAATCGACTGTGGTGGCTGTCCATTTGACTGCACCGGTGCTGCGATCACGGCCTTCGAGCACGCCTGCTGTGCTCGCAGATTTTTGCCACTTGGTTCGCATATCCAACAAATTCACAAAATAGTCATTGCTCAAAGTCTCTGGACGATCAGTGAATACACCATGTTGCGTTTGTCCAAAATTCGCTTGCAAAGCTCGCAATCCACCAACCAACACCGTCATCTCCGGCGCACTTAAATTTAACAATTGCGCTTTGTCGACCAAGAGTTGCGCGGCATGCTCTTCCAGACCTGAGCGTACATAATTACGGAAGCCATCTGCTGCTGGTTCCAACACGGCGAAAGACTCCACATCGGTTTGTTCCTGACTCGCATCCATACGACCTGGCGTAAACGGGACGTCGATGTCTTGTCCAGCTCTCTTCGCTGCTGCTTCGATTGCTGCTGCTCCTGCCAAGACGATCAAATCGGCCAGCGATATTTTTTTGCCGCCAGTTTGTGCAGCATTAAACTCTTGCCCAATCACCTCTAATTTTTCCAAGACCTTCGCCAGAATCAAAGGTTGATTCGCTTCCCAATCACGTTGCGGTGATAAACGAATGCGCGCACCATTGGCACCACCGCGCTTATCGCTACCACGGAAAGTCGACGCTGATGCCCATGCTGTGTTGACCAGCTGTGAAATCGACAATCCTGACGCCAGCACTTTTGTTTTCAATGCGGCGATATCTTGCGCATCAACCAAAGCATGGTCTACCGCAGGAATTGGATCTTGCCAAATCAGAATTTCTTTCGGTACCAAAGGTCCTAAGTAGCGTGCCACTGGGCCCATATCTCTATGCGTCAACTTGAACCAAGCACGGGCAAAAGCGTCCGCAAATTCAGCAGGATTTTGATGGAAGCGACGAGCAATTTTTTCGTACGCCGGATCAAAACGTAAAGACAAATCGGCGGTTGTCATCATCGGTGGATGTGACTTACTAGCATCATGTGCATCAGGAATCAGATGTTCAGCTTTGACATCTTTTGCTACCCATTGTTTCGCGCCGGCTGGGCTCTTGGTCAACTCCCATTCGTAGCCAAACAACATATCAAAGTAGCCGTTATCCCATGTCGTAGGATTTGGTTTCCATGCCCCCTCAATACCGCTAGTTGTGGTGTGGATGCCTTTGCCAGATCCGAATTGATTGATCCAACCAAAACCCTGCTCTTCTATGCCTGCCGCCTCGGGTTCTGGACCGACCAAGCTAGGATCACCAGCACCATGCGCCTTACCAAAAGTATGACCGCCGGCCACCAAGGCTACGGTTTCTTCATCATTCATCGCCATGCGAGCAAAGGTTTCACGTACATCACGACCAGATGCAACGGGATCGGGATTGCCGTCCGGACCTTCAGGGTTCACGTAAATCAGTCCCATCTGTACCGCAGCCAAAGGATTTTCTAAATCACGTGTTCCCGAATAACGACTATTCGGCTTGTCACTAGTTGCCAACCATTCAGTTTCTGCGCCCCAGTAAATGTCTTCTTCTGGCTGCCAAATATCAGCACGACCACCAGCAAACCCAAAGGTCTTAAAGCCCATCGATTCGAGCGCCACATTGCCAGCCAAGATAAACAAATCGGCCCATGAAATCTTACGACCATATTTCTGTTTAATTGGCCACAGCAGGCGACGTGCTTTGTCGAGATTGCCGTTGTCTGGCCAGCTATTCAAAGGTGCGAAACGTTGACTACCAGAGCCTGCGCCGCCGCGCCCGTCAGAGACACGATAGGTGCCAGCCGCATGCCAAGCCATGCGTATCATCAAGCCGCCGTAGTGACCCCAATCGGCTGGCCACCAATCCTGGGAATCGGTCATCAATGCTTTGAGATCTTGGACAACGGCGTCCAGATCCAGCGACTTGAATTCTTGTGCGTAATCAAAATCCCCGCCCAGTGGATTCGACTTAGGCGAATGTTGATGCAAGACATTGACCTTCAATTGATTCGGCCACCAACTTGCGTTATTTGGGGCGCCGCCAGCGACTGTATTTTTACCGGCGTTCACGGCGGCATGGAATGGGCATTTTGATTCGTTGGACATGTGTATCTCCTAGAAGATGATAGTGGTTTGAGTTCTGCTACGGGGTTGATTCTAGGCTGCAGGCATCGATTAATCAATTCAATTAAATTGATTAAATCGATAAATTTTAACTAAACCAAGCCAATGACTCACCGATAAGACAAGCAAGCTATACAAGGCAATAGCTTCAGAAAGCCTGTTCACTACATCGCCTGTCGTTTTTGCCACCGATATGCGATTCAGAGTCAAATAATTCCTGCTTGCAATTTCCTCAACGAGTAAAATTAAAGACTCCCGGGCGTTGACCTCATGCGCTAGGGAGGTAAAACAGTCGTCGTTAAGCGCAATTTATATCACATACAGATTTCGGGGAAGAAACATGAGTGTTGCCCACCAACTACTGGTACAACTAAGAAATAATTACTTAGACGAACTACCATCCCGCTTGCAAGAAATCGAAAAAATTATTATCGGGCTGGAAAAATCAGGGTTTATAGAAGAACAATTCAATACACTCTTCCGCTTAGTGCATAGCCTTAAAGGGAGTGGTGGCACCTATGGCTTGCATGAAATTACTGCGGTTTGTCATCCGTTGGAGGACATCCTCAGTGACATCGCAGAGCATCCATTAAAGCTCAACAAGACCTCAACGGATGTATGTTTAGAATATATTGATCTCTTGCGCAATATTGTCGACGACTATGCATTCAATGATGAATGCACATTAGAGATTGAAAGTTATATCCAAGTTCTGCGTCAAAAAATCTCATCAAGCAAACGATCCGCTCTCATCGTCGAACGGTCGAGCGCTATGCTTGGTTTTTTAAGTGAATCGTTGAGATCACAGGGTGTAAGGGTAGAAGTTGCGGAAGACGGTTACAGCGCGCTCGGACGTATATTGTCGGAACCATTCGATTTTTTAATCACCAGCATGGAAGTGCCGCGATTAAACGGTGCCGCCCTTGTTGCTGCACTTCGCTTGGCAAAGATTAAGAACGAATCAACCACCACGATCTTATTAACAAGCAACGCTGAGAATCTTCCAGTTGCCGTCAAACCCAATTTCATCGTTATGAAAGATGCTCAACTACATCAAAAAATTAGTGCGATCTTAGCCGATAGCAGAGCAGCCAGATAAGGAGTTAGCTTCAAAAAGTCGGCTCAAGCAATCGCCACTAGTTTTTGCCAGCGCTGTGCGATTCAAGCGAAAGACATTCCTAGCTGTAATGCTTGTACCGACCACGATTACGCCTCTGATTGAGCAACCGTCCTTTGGGTGATCTGCCGTTTTTATTTATTTACTGATCACTGCCTGTTTAGTCACTGCACTGAAATACAAGCAGCATCCACATAACTTGCCAGTGTAAAGAAACAAATTGTCTTTGTTTTGATGCTCAGGTATCTTTTGATTTTGCAAAGTGACTTCACTTTGTGTGTTTGGGACTAAACAAATGAACGAGCCAATCGTGTTGTCGGGATTTTCGAATTCAGATCTGACTGATCTAAGATATAAGCTCGACCCAGAAGATTATTCCAATAGCTGTATTGAGCTCACTTTGCGAAATAGAGAAGGCCTCAGTCGTCACTTGCGTTTTGATCAAATTACGAACTTACGAATTGATAGTGAATTTTCTGGCTGCCTTAACGGTATGATCATCATCGATATATCGAGTCGACAATGGAGCAATGCCAAAATTGAAGTTGCAAATTTTGAACAAGACCCTGGTATTACTTTTTTAGCTCAAAAAATGGAAGTCCTGCTCGATGAATTCAATACATAACTCTGCAATCGAACGGGATGCAATAAATTCCTGCGCGATTCAATTTGAACACTAAATGTCATGACACCATTCGGAAAAGTTAGCGTTCTTTTGATTGCGTCAGCGTCAATCGTGTTTATTGGAAGCTGCGCAATTAAGGTCTCAAGCTACAAACGAGCTTTCGACTCAACGACCAACGGTGAGTCACTTCAAAAAGTAGTTGAACGTTTTGGTACACCATCAATACGTGAATTGACTACAAAGCCATATCTTCGATACGCCGTGGCTGGCTGCAAAAGCCCTTGTGCCGAACGCCTGTGGTGGGAGCATCCAATACTTGTCGACATTGAAGCGTGGTCGGTTGAGTTCGATTCCGCTGGAAACGTAATTCACAAGGTACATTGGGTGTCAACTTGAGAAAGTTATTTAACTCGACGCTCTGTTCGAAAGCTGCTCATGAAAGCATTTCTATATTCAGCATTTTTAATCACCTACTTTCCAGTTTCTGTGTCTTGTGCGTAGATCCATTCAACTCAAACATTTAAAATCACAGATGCCCCAACTACTACTTCTTTTCTTCCTTACTATTTTCACTTCAGCGAATGCTACAGCCGCCTGTCAGCCAAGCTTCGTTTCATTCATTCATCATTTTGAGAACAATCCCAACCTTCAGTTGTCACAGACTAGATTTCCGTTGATCTATCGTAGTATCGATCATGAGGACGAATTCTTAAAAATGAAGAAAGTACTGGTTGAGAAACATGAAGTTGATGAGTACGAACGATTTCCCTCGATACATGAGCAACGAAAACTCAAGCTGATAAAAAAATTTAAATCTAAAAAAATCAATCAGTGCTCTGTCGCTTTTAATGTGCCAGACTCAGATATTTACGCTCTTGAATTTAAGTTTAAACGTCTCGCGAAAACTTGGATGCTTATTGAGATCGAAGATAATTCGCTCTAAATTATGAAGAAAAGATCTATAGGACTGACCGTGTTGCAGCTCAGTATTTTGCTAATTTGTGTGCGGTCAGCCGTTCATCGTTGAGTTAAATCCTATGAAGTTTTTTAGAAATCCAGACAAGGCTGCAGGCATTCTTTTCTTCATTAGCGTGCTGCCTATTCTTCTTGTGTGGATCGGTATTTTGTTTGTCGGGAATACATCGAACTCGCCGCTTATGGCTTTCGTGTTGAATCAGATTAACTACCTATTTTCTGAGGAGAATCCAACTAGACTATGGTTTCTCTGGTTTGCAGTATTGCCGCTAGTTTGTGCCGCATTGGGTATCGCCTATCTGTTGGGAGCGGCAAGTAATCGTAAATTGGCGATCGCTATGTTTGCTGTTGCCATTGTCCTTGCGGGCGCATCATTTGTCCTTTGTGACTGGACAATCGCTGTGTTCGTGACAGTACCGGCATTTTGGAGCTTAGGCTGTGTCCGCCGCATTTAAGGATTGTTATTTTGCGTTTTCGGTGCTGCGGATAAATGCTAATTTAGGGGATGGCATGACAATAGAATGGCAGGAAGTAGAAAATCCAAGTCCACTTGCAGTCAAGTGCGGAAGGATAGTATTTTATTTTGTCGGACTCGTGTTGTTGGTTATAGCCGGTGGGCTTTCTTACTACAATCCACAATCTCAAGTGCTGTTAGCTGCTACCTGTTTGTTTTTTGGACTGTTACTAGTTTGTTGTGGAATAGCGCTGCCTCCCAAAATCGTGGCGCATTTTGGTTTTTGGCTTCCTATGTTTTTGCCTTAGTTAACTTCGTTTCCCATCTATTTCGCCCCAGTATAAGCAAAATCAGGCATCACTTATGAACGCAAGCGCAATTGCCCAGCGTTTTGGTATTTTTGTACCGATGGAATCCTGAATATACTCACCAATTCAGCCAAGGTTTTTGCCTGATTTTGCATCGATTCTGCAGCTGCAGCAGCCTCCTCCACTAAGGATGCATTTTGCTGAGTGACTGTATCCATTTGCATGACGGCTTGATTAATTTGATCGATGCCGGTCGATTGCTCCGAACTGGCTGCAGTGATTTCTGCAACGATGTCGCTAACACGCTTCACACTATCGACCACCTCGCCCATGGTGTCGCCAGCCTGATGAACCAATCGAGATCCGGCATCAACTTTTTCCACAGAATTATTAATCAGTTCTTTGATTTCCTTGGCGGCTGCCGCGCTGCGTTGCGCCAAACTTCTGACCTCAGATGCCACCACCGCAAAACCACGACCTTGTTCACCAGCACGAGCGGCTTCGACCGCGGCATTGAGCGCCAAAATATTGGTTTGAAAGGCAATTCCATCAATCACGCTAATGATATCAACGATTTTTTTGGAGGATTCATTAATCGAATTCATCGTCGAGACGACTTGCGAGACGACCACGCCACCTCGGGCAGCGACCTCGGATGCGGAGCCGGTTAGGACATTTGCTTGCTTAGAATTGTCGGCATTTTGCTTTACGGTGGCCGTAATTTCTTCCATGGAAGCCGCTGTTTCCTCGAGTGAACTCGCTTGCTGTTCGGTTCGGGCTGATAACTCAAGATTGCCAGCTGCAATTTCACTGGAAGCAGTGGCAATCGTCTCTGTACCGACTCGCACTTTACTCACAATTGAAGTCAAACTATCACTCATCTTTTTCAAAGCTTGCAATAAACTACCTAGCTCGTCATTAGCACTATTGTCGATGGTTGTGGTGAGATCTCCGGCGGCTACGGTTTCGGCGATTAAGACGGCGTCACGAATCGGCTTCACGATACTATTCATTAACCACAAACCCATACTTACCGCGATAGATATGGCGACCACTAGGCAAATTAGTGTCACCAACTTGAAATTAGCAAATGCATCTTGTGATTTGACATATTCCTCTTTTGCTACCCGTTTTTGCAACTGAATTAACTCGTTCATCGTGTCTCGCACCGGCAAGAAAAACTCTCCGAGTTTCTGCGTCACCATCGTCTTCACTAGCTCCATTTCATTATTTTTCAGAGCAGCGATAGTGGGATTTAAAGCTTGATTGAGAAACGCCGCACTTCTCTGTTCAAACTGTTGCGCCAAGGTCTTTTCTTCTGGCGTCAAATAGGTCGCCATGTACTCAGACCATACCTTGTTGGTTCGACTTCGGTTCTCTTCTATTTCATTCACACTTTTGCGCACTTGTTCGGGAGATTCGACAGCCGCTCTTGAAGCGACGATCTGATTCGTCTGTATCAAACGAATCACCTCATCAAGCTGGCTCAACGCGATCAAGCGATCGTCATAAATCGTCTTTATGGAATTATTACTGCTAGATAATGCAAAAAAACCACCGACACCAATCAACAATGCCACCACACTTAAAATCGTCAAACTCGTGAACAATTTTGCGCGAATAGTCAGGTTTTGTAACATACAAAGCTCCTCTCAAATAGACATCGATGATTGACTTCAAACGATTTCAAAATTCTTTAGAACAACAAAAAATGCTAGCCCTCACTCTGCACCTTTTTATGGTGAATGAACAGCATCAAACATTCATTGTGGTGACAAATCAACAGTCTGTTTTTTGCCCGATTGCAATTGAATTTCTAGCCAAAGTACAAGATAGTTCGGCGTGCGCTTAATCACTTCCTCTTGCGGATATGAAATTTGGCGGACACGAATCAAAGACCTCCTGAGAAGTTAGACCAAGTGTATGAAACTAGCAAGCAGACTACTAACGTGAGTACTAATCAGTCATATCTCTAATTTCTAGACGCAAGCGACTCTCAAATATGGGCTCGAGGGCCTTGCGCAAACGCCGTGGACGATACTAGGCAGCAGCGGTCTAAATATTGAACTATCGAGACGGGTAGAAGCACTTTCTGGTGGACGCTTGTACTTGATCGCAAAACTATGGAGGCGTTACCAAGAGGAAGTTCACTCTGGCGTCATCGTTGGCTATTTTAGTGCTTTGGTCTCCGATGAAAGGCGCAGCTTTGATAGTTAACCGAGCTTGCCCCATGAAACAATTGATTCCAACGCAGCAGCCAATACGGATCAAACCAAAGTGTTTACTTGCAGTCAAAGCACCGAAACTTGGGATGAGATGCTCAAGACCAAGCAACCAACACACTGCATAGCAAAAAAATCAAAGCCACTGGTGCCCAGATGATTCTTTCCCATCGACTTGGCGTGATCAAATTCATCAAAAAGCCGAGAACATTGATTACCACTACCAGCCAGATCAAGCGACTTATCGCAGTTTGCCATTCTGGGTAAATCCATCCTGCCGATACAGCGACGATCAGCGCTTGCAGTCCTAGAAAAGCACCCAT
>JAYVHZ010000437.1:0-5510 GCA_043770645.1 Undibacterium sp.
GACTTTAGAAGCCACTTTGCGTGAAGTGATGCCATATCTGGTACGAGTCTTGGGTAAAGATGTCAGCGCAAAGTATGAAATCGAATCAGGTGAAACTGAAACGGTGCGTATGAAGAGCCAAGTTCGTGCACCAATAAATCGTTCTGGGCAAGGCGTTGGACGCACTGGCAATCCGGGAGTAGCTGCTGCTGGTCGTCCGCAAGTCGGTAGTTTACGGACTAAAGCCGGAGCGACCGCTGGCCGCGCTAATAATACGACGAGTACTACTGGGAATCGTGACACTGGCCAAGGGAAGCGTGTTGCACGCCCAGCGAATTTGTCGAAAACGCGTTCGCGTTAATCACTAATCCGATCTGGCAGAATATGCCAGATCGAAACGTTTTGGGCGCTTGCTACTTTAGAGTTCACCCACAGCCCCATTCTTCAAACCCGGCTTTACTGCATTGACCAAAATAAAGTAGTCGACGATGCATGCCTTGAAATAGAGAGCAGCATCATCAATCCGTTGTTGTTCGTCGATCGCGACTGTTTGATTTGTATGATGATTGTTGCGGAAGTGTTGCGCATTCACATAAAATTCAAGCCTATTATAAAAAACAAAGAGACGAGCAATGAGTGCATTAATGCAGTTGTATGGCGATTTAGCTGTGATCACGATCAATAATCCACCAATTAACGGCCTTGGACTTGCGACACGCTCAGATATTTCTGCTTGCTTGAAGAAGGCTGAGGCAGATGCTTGCGTGACTGCCATATTATTAGTCGGCATTGGCAAAGCGTTCTCCGGTGGTGCCGATATCAAAGAATTTGGAACCGAAAAAACCTTTGCGTCACCAACTTTGCCAGCATTAATTGAGCAAATGGATGCAAGCACAAAACCTATCGTCGCGGTGATAAATGGTGTGTGTATGGGCGGTGGTTTGGAATTAGCCTTGGCTTGTCATTATCGAGTCGTCACCAGCGCACTGCAGATTGCTTTGCCTGAAGTGAAACTTGGGCTTTTGCCTGGCGCTGGCGGCACCCAGCGTTTACCTAGACTGTTAGCGATGGAAACTTGTATCGCAATGATTTGTACTGGTCAGGTTATGCTTTCTGACCACCTTGTTGACAGCGCCTTATTCGATATCTATGAGCCTGATCCTCAAGCCTTATTCGATACAGCAGTCAGTTTTGCTGAGCGTATCTTTTCGATACGTCCACTCCCACGGGTTCGTGATCGCAAGGTCGTTGTGCCATCCACGGTCGATTTGTTTTTGCATAGTCGTACTAACTTATTAAAAAAATCTGCCAACTTGCCCGCGCCATTTGCTTGCCTTGATGCTTTAGAAGCGAGTTTGACTCTGGATTTCGATGCAGGAATCGAACTTGAACGACGCATTTTTCAGAAACTATTGCAAAGCGATGAATCAAAAGCGCTCCGCCATATTTTTATGGCTGAACGTGCGGTTGGGAAAATCGAAGGGGTTGCCCCAGACACGCCAATACGGCCGATTGAATCTGTCGCTGTCATCGGTGCTGGTACGATGGGGGTGGGTATCGCTATGAATTTTGCGAACGTCGGTATTCCCGTAAAAATCCTTGATCTACAAGCCGAGTCCTTAGAAAAAGGTTTGGCGAAAATACGCAGTAATTATCAAAGTGCGGTAAATAAGGGCAAGCTCACGCAAGAACAATGTGAGCAATACTGTCACCTGGTACAAGGTGTCGATAATTACGCGGCGATTGCCAATGCTGATTTGGTGATTGAAGCGGTATTTGAAGAAATGCAAGTTAAAAGAAGTGTATTTGAAACCTTAGATCGCGTGATGAAACCTGGCGCGATTTTGGCGACGAATACGTCGACTTTAGATGTCAATCAAATTGCTGGCTTTACTAAACGCCCACAAGATGTCATTGGACTGCATTTTTTTAGCCCCGCCAATATCATGAAATTATTGGAGGTCGTCCGTGGCAAACAAACTGCCGCGGATGTGTTGGCGACTTGTGTTGCACTCGCCAAGAAAATCAAGAAAACGGCAGTGGTCTCAGGCGTCTGCGATGGCTTTATCGGTAATCGTATGTTGGAACAATATACAAAGCAAGCCGCCTTTTTGTTAGAGGAGGGCTGTACACCACAAGAAGTCGATCACGCGATTGAGAGCTTTGGTTTCGCTATGGGGCCATTTCGCATGAGTGACTTGGCAGGTAATGATATTAGTTGGGCGATTCGCAAGCGCAGAGTGGCGGCAAATCCTCAAGCGATCTATTCCAAATTGGGTGACTTGCTGTGCGAACAGGGACGTTTTGGACAAAAGACACAAGCTGGCTGGTATGACTATCAGGCCAATGATAGAACTGCACATCCTTCAGAATTCGTTGGCCAATTAATCAAACAACACGCACAGGCGCTAGGCGTAAAGCAAAGACAGATCAGCGATGAAGAAATTGTCCAACGATTAGTGCTGTCTTTGGTAAATGAAGGTAGAAAAATTTTGCGTGATGGCATTGCAGCGCGCGCTTCAGATATTGATATTGTGTACTTAAAGGGCTATGGCTTTCCGTCGCACCGAGGTGGGCCAATGTTTTATGCGGATGGTTTAGGATGGGACAGAGTGGACGATCTGATTCATCAATTTGCGCTGGGGCATCAGGGCGGAACTTGGCAAACTTAGCCAGAATTTTGTGATCATTCTGTCTCTATGATGAGAGCAGTTTAATGCAAATACGAGTGCTTGTGCCGTCATGCCAGACTTGATCGGGCATTGAGAGTTCACCTTTAAGCCTGTGGAACTAGATTCCGGATCAAGTCCGGAATGACGTTAGCGGGTTTTGGTTTTATTCAAAAAACGGTCGCTTCATTACGACTAAATTGCTACATTTTCGACATTGCAAACAGCGCCGACTTTGGTGAACTAGGAAATGTCATTGCTTGCTGCCGCGAAAAATTCTTCAATTAACGGGTAGTCGCAAGGCTCGATGATATAATGCGCGGTTAATTTAATTTCACGCAAAAAGGTCTCAACGTGTTAGCAACAGCAAATATCACCATGCAGTTTGGCCCTAAGCCACTGTTTGAAAACATCTCAGTTAAGTTCGGCGAAGGTAATCGTTACGGTTTGATCGGTGCCAATGGCTGCGGCAAGTCCACGTTCATGAAAATTTTGGGCGGTGATTTGGATCAATCTGCCGGTACCGTCATGCTCGATCAAAATGAGCGTTTGGGTAAATTACGTCAGGATCAATTCGCGTTTGAAGACATGCGTGTACTCGATGTGGTGATGATGGGGCACACCGAAATGTGGGCAGCGATGGCAGAACGTGATGCGATTTACGCCAATCCCGAAGCAACTGATGACGATTATATGAAGGCCGCCGATCTGGAAGCCAAGTTCGCTGAATATGATGGCTATACCGCCGAGGCACGTGCGGGTGAATTGTTATTGGGCGTTGGTATCCCAACTGATCAACACCAAGGTTTGATGAACTCAGTCGCTCCAGGTTGGAAACTCCGCGTATTGCTAGCTCAGGCTTTGTTCTCAAATCCAGATATTCTTTTGCTCGATGAACCAACCAATAACCTGGATATCAACACGATTCGCTGGTTAGAAGATATTTTGAATCAGCGCAATTCAACGATGATTATCATCTCCCATGATCGTCACTTCTTGAATCAAGTTTGTACCCACATGGCCGACATGGATTACGGTACCTTGAAGGTCTACCCAGGCAATTACGATGAATACATGTTGGCGTCTTCACAAGCGCGCGCGCAGCAATTATCTAACAACGCCAAGGCCAAAGATAAAGTCTTAGAGTTACAAGATTTCGTGCGCCGCTTCTCCGCAAACAAATCCAAGGCGCGTCAGGCGACCTCGCGGGCTAAACAGATCGAAAAAATTAAGATTGAAGACGTTAAACCTTCTAGCCGTCAAAACCCCTTCATACGATTCGATGGCGAGAAAAAATTGCATCGTTTGGCAGTCGAAGTTAAACATCTGTCCAAAGCCTACGATCAAAAGTTGTTCGACAGTTTTGACATCATGATCGAAGCGGGCGAACGCATCGCGATCATTGGAGCTAACGGTGCGGGTAAAACGACTTTATTACGTTGTATCGGTGGCGCCGATCTTTGTGGCTTAACCGCTGATCGTGGTGAAGTGAAATGGGCGGAAAACGCGAACCCTGGCTATATGCCACAAGATCCTGCGGAGAACTTTGCTTCAGACAAGAATTTGACTGACTGGATGGGCATGTACACGCAAGAGGGTGACGATGATCAGGCGGTACGTTCTATCCTTGGTCGTCTATTGTTCAGCGGCGATGACGTTAAGAAATCCGTGAAAGTTTTATCCGGTGGTGAAAAAGGCCGCATGACTTATGGCAAATTAATGCTGGGCCGCCATAATGTATTGTTGATGGATGAGCCGACCAATCACATGGATATGGAATCGATTGAATCCTTGAACATCGCCTTGGAGAAATATGCAGGTACTTTGGTTTTCGTATCGCATGATCGTGAATTTGTATCATCATTAGCGACCCGTGTTTTGGAAGTCAAAGAAGGCAAGATCATTGACTTCCGTGGTACGTATGAAGAGTATTTAACTAGTCAGGGTATTGAGTAATACTGCGCTTTGGTGCTCTTGATAAAAAAAGACCAGAAATTTTTCTGGTCTTTTTTCTTTGGATCGCATCACGACTTTAGCTTTAAAAGCTTAGTTTTCTAAAAATTCAGGATCGTCGATAGAAAAACGAATATACATGCGAGAGTCAAATTCATCGCGTAATTCGACTGCTTTGTCTTTGCCCTTAGCATGCAAAATGGCAGCAATAAATGGATGACGGAAAGCATGAATGTCTTCTAAACTGCGGGCTTTTTGCAATTTTCTTTGCAAGAAAAATCCTCTAAGTCCAAGGTTTTCTTTGATGAGCGCAGCCAGATAGGTTTTCATCATATCAACGCGACTCTTTCGATTGTCATCGTCATCGTATTTGGCGAGCAATGCATCTAAATTATCGTTCCAAACAGCCTCATCTTGATCGGCAGGTTCGAATATGGTTTGTGGTTCCAAGGCATCGATGGCGCCAAGGGTGTTAGTGTCTGAATCAAATTTTGACGGCGTTACTGTTAAATCCAGATCATTGGTATTTAACACTAATTGCGTATCGACCTGATCTGACTCGACATAGACCCGCTGAATAAAATCATCATCTTTTAACTCTTGTAAACTTTGTAAATTCAAACCCAAACCACCAATTTTTTGCACAATATCCGCATCGGTTTTTTTGCCATCAATCAGCACCAACAGTGAACGCATACGTGAAGGCAAATGCCATTTGCGAGTCGCGATTTCTTCGCGGCCTTTGTCGGTTTTATCGTAGATTGTGATTTGCATGAGGCTTGAATCAGTTGGTCGGTTTACACATAGTCGCACTTTTTTCTGTACGCCTGAAAATATACTATAAGTTCCAAGCTTTTCCTCAGTTGCAACAAGAAATAAGCGTGAATGCGTATTTTTGTGTCTTTTTTG
>JAYVHZ010000438.1:0-1896 GCA_043770645.1 Undibacterium sp.
ATCTGGCCCAAGCGCCGAAGAAAAAAGACCCAAACCAAAATTTGCTACCGTAACTTTATCTGAACACGACGGCGTTCGATATCTGCACTTTGGCACTGAATGGGTGCAAGGTGCGATGCGCTTGCGCAAACCCGATTGGCTAGAGCTTGAATATGCGCAGCAAATGATGTGTTGGATGCTATTTCAAGATCAGCCTCAACATCTTTTACAACTGGGATTGGGAACCGGAGCCTTAACAAAATTTTGCTATCGTCATTTTCCGAATGCAAAAGTCACTGCAGTAGATTTAAATCCGGCAGTCATTATGGTTTGTGAAAGTATGTTCAAACTGCCTGCGAATGATGAGCGTCTGCAAGTAAAAGAGATGGACGCACTCGACTTCGTTTGCAATCCAGAAAATCATGATCAATTTGATGCATTACAAGTCGATTTATACGATGCAACTGCGCGAGGTCCAGTTCTTGATAGCACACATTTTTATCAAGCGTGCTCCGATTGTCTAAAAACGGATGGCATTTTGACGGTCAACTTGTTTGGCGATCATCCGAGTTTTGCTAAGAACATCAAAGTTCTGCGCTATGTGTTCGGCACGGTACTGTGCTTGCCCGAAGTTCATGATGGCAATGTAGTCGCTATCGCTTTCAAGCCACGCATACAACTGGATCTAGATCAGCTGTATTTACGCGCAAAACTAATTCAAGAGTCATGCAAACTTCCGGCAAAGAAGTGGGTTGATGGTCTGGTCAATGCAAAAAACTAAACCATTCGAACATCTACATTTAAGCTATCCGAAGAGCTAATTACAAAGTGATCAATATGAATAGCGGAACAATCAAAAGCCTCAATATGCAGCAAATTTTTACTTGGCTGATGGAAGATGGCATCGTCAAGAAAGAAGATGCAAAAAATGCTTTCAACCATGCGCGAGGTATACACAAAAATGGACCCGAGAGCATGCATCCATTCACAGCAATTGCACAGACAAAATTGTACTCGGCATTACGACCACAACAATTGCTCACGCTTGATTGGCTCACCGAATGGGCGGCACGCAAAGCGGGTATTCCTTTTTATCGTATAGACCCCTTAAAGATCGATTTCACCAAAGTATCGGATGTGATGTCGTCGACTTATGCCACGCGCTTTCATATTTTGCCAGTCGATGCCACTGTTGATACGGTAACTGTCGCCACCACAGATCCTTACAATAACGCATCGTGGCTTGATGAAATTTCACGACTAACAAAAAAAGAAATCAAGCTGGTCTTAGCAAATCCTCTTGATGTTGCTCAATATACAGCGCAGTTTTTTTCGCTCGCGAAATCCATTAAAGATGCTCGCAAATCGAGTGGCAATGATGTTGCACTCAGAAACAATTTCGAGCAATTAGTAGAGCTGGGTAAAGCGAACAAACAAGTCGATGCGAATGATCAACACATTATTAACATTGTAGATTGGCTTTGGCAATTTGCATTTGATCAAAGAGCGTCGGATATTCATTTAGAACCGAAGCGCGACATGGCCACAATACGATTCCGTATCGATGGCGTGCTGCACCAAGTGTACCAAGTTCCAGCGGTCATCATGATTGCAATGACCGCCAGGATTAAATTATTAGGCCGTATGGACGTCATCGAGAAACGTCGCCCACAAGATGGTCGAGTGAAAACGCGAACTTCTGATGGTCAAGAGGTGGAATTACGCTTATCAACCTTACCCACAGCGTTTGGTGAAAAATTGGTGATGCGTATTTTCGATCCGGAAGTCGTGGTAAAAACTTTGCCAGAATTAGGTTTTCCGATTAATGATGCGCTGCGCTGGGATGAGCTTACCAAGAAGCCACACGGAATTATTTTAGTGACAGGACCAACTGGCTCAGGAAAAACCACCACGCTG
>JAYVHZ010000439.1:0-6070 GCA_043770645.1 Undibacterium sp.
TGCGGCTCGCTTCTATCCAGTAACCGAGATATAGATAGGGTAGGCCGAGAATTTTAGTTTGCGCGATTTGCCAAAGGACATTGAAGGTGCCGTACGAACTTTGTAGTACGTCGGGATCGTAGAAAGTATAAACCGAGGATAAACCGTCATTCAAAATATCGATGATGCTGATCATGCGTAAAATATTTTGTGCATCACGAAACGCTATCAGTCGCGTATTGACTCGACTCTGCAATAAAAATTGCGCATATTGATCACGTCCATCTTGATCCATGCCACCGCCCGCATGACGACGGCTTTGATAGCGTTGATAGAGTTCAAAATGTTCTTCGACAAATTCCAGTGGCAAAATTTCGGCCTGTAGATCTGCGTGCTGTTGTAGTGCGCGACGCTGGCTGCGATTGGTTTTGAATTCACCGACGACGGTGCGTACTGGTGTGCAAGCAGAACAATGATCGCAGTATGGGCGGTAGATAAAAACGCCACTGCGCCGAAAACCGCGACTGACCAATTCCGAATACACTTCATTACCGATTAGGTGTGCTGGTGTGGCTACCTGCGAACGTGCTTGGCGGTCATCCAGATAGCTGCAAGCGTATGGTGCCGTCGCGTAGTAATGCAAGGTAATGTAGTCGTCTGCATTATTGCTATCCACGACCTCCTCAGGTATAGGCGAAGGAGGCGGCGCTGGCGAATTAGTTCGAGATTGCATCGCTGTTCATCTTTCTGCTGGCAAGAGGATGCTCGGTTTCTAAGTAGTCCTTGAAGCTAACTAAATCTAAAGGCTGCCAATCTTGAATCGTGTTTTGTGTAATTGCTAGTCTCACATGCTGCATGAAGTCACATCGGCTGATGGGCTTTGCGCCGAATGTTGCCAGATGCGAGGTTTCTTGTTGGCAGTCTATCATTTCCACATCTTGCTTGCGTAAGAAAACGACTAACTGACTTAGTGCCATTTTAGAGGCATCTGTAACCTTAGCAAACATAGATTCACCATAAAACATCTTACCTATGCAAATGCCATAGGCACCACCCACCAACTCTCTATCAAGCCACACCTCTGAGCTATGTGCATAACCCATTCTGTGCAGAGCGGTGTAGCCGGCAATGATCTCTGCTGAAATCCAAGTGCCGTCCTGATTCTTGCGTGGTTCAGCGCAATGGCGCATGACTTGTTCAAAGGCAGTGTCAAAACGAAAACTCCAGCGCGGATCTTTGAGTACTTTGTTCAGGCTTTTTTTTAAACTATCAGAGAGTTTAAAGTCGCTGGTCTTTAATACCATACGCGGATCAGTCGACCACCACAATATGGGCTGATCTCCAGAAAACCAAGGAAAGATGCCATTTTGGTAGGCATTTAATAAGCGTTCTGGCGATAAATCGGCACCCGCAGCCAATAGACCTGCGGCGCCTTGTTCTTCCGTCAAGGCTTGCTCTACATCAGGGAAGGGACTGTCAATTTCTAACCAGGGAATCATAGGCGCGGGATGCGGATACGCTTATTCAGAGCGATGCGATTTATAAAAATCATGCTCGTGCAAACTAAACTCTCCGCCAGTGCGTACTTTTTTCAAATCCTCAAAAAAGAATTTTAAAGTCTGGCTCACTGTCGCAAACGCGAGCTCGTCCCAAGGGATTTCATGTTCGGAAAATAGGGCGACTTCGAGACTCTCAGTACCGGCCAGATAATTCGTGTCAACTAACGTCGCTCTATAGAATAGATGTACCTGATCCACATGTGGCACGCTGAGTACCGAGAATAATTCGTGCAGTTCTATATTCGCGCCAGCCTCTTCTATCGTCTCTCGCTGTGCTGCCTGGCGACAGGTTTCTTGATTTTCCATAAAGCCCGCAGGCAAAGTCCAATAACCATAACGCGGCTCAATCGCCCGTTTGCAAAGTAGTACTTTAACTTCACCAGCAATATCCCAGATAGGTAAAGTGCCGACCACCATGTTCGGATTTTGATAATGGATCGTGCCGCATTCTGTACAGACAAAGCGTTCACGCGTATCGTCAGCGGGAATTTTCAAAGCCACAGGCGCAGCGCAAGCAGAGCAAAATTTCATGGTGTAACTCTTTCGGGACGAACACATAAATCGAATCTATGAAAGTGTATCACCGCCTGCACGGTTCTCTGCGTGCGGAGCTGATAAAACTATTCCGCGTCATTAAGCTGCAATAGAAGTATGCTTGCGAATAATGCTTAAGCATAGAAAGAAATTGCGCAAAGCAGCAAAGTCCTGTATAGTTCTACTCATCAGACGCGGGGTGGAGCAGTCTGGCAGCTCGTCGGGCTCATAACCCGAAGGTCGTAGGTTCAAATCCTGCCCCCGCAACCAAAATTCTTCAGTAAAATCAAAGGCTTACGTAAATAACGTTGGCCTTTTTTTACGTCCTTCGGGTTATTTGCTGCAATTTTGCTGCAGTTCATATAAACCGATACCTATACCTTGTTCCCATCAACACTTTTTGGAGCAATGTATGGCATCAATCATCAATCGAGGACCGTATCAATTTCAAGTACTAATACGCCGTAAAGGGTATCCGACACAAACACGCACGTTCGAATCTCAGAAAGACGCTAAGGATTGGGCACGCGACGTCGAGGCAAAAATGCGTCGAGGCGAATTCGCTGATTTGTCTGAAGCAGAAGCAACGACACTTGGCGAGATTCTCGAACGCTATCGTCAAGAAGTCACCCCAGAAAAACGCGGACATGTTCAAGAAAATTATCGTGTCTTGCAGTTGATACGTCATCCCATCTCGATGCGTTCGCTCGCTAGCTTACGTAATGTCGATTTTTCTGATTATCGGACTGAACGAATCAAGCAGGTCGGTCCTAAGACTGTTCAGCTCGAACTCGCATTACTGTCTGCCGTTTTGAATAACGCCCGACGCGATTGGTCAATTCCTATCGAAAATTCCGTAACTGATATTCGCAAACCGAAATTGCCAAGGGGGCGGGATCGTCGCGTGGTTGGTGATGAGGAGGCGCGCCTTTTCGAAGCAGCTGAGGAGTGTAAGTCCGAGGGGCTCGATGTCTGTATTCGGCTTGCACTGGAAATGGGTATGCGTCGCGGTGAAATATCAAATCTTCAGTGGTTTCAGATCGACTTTGAGCAACATGTCATTCGCCTTGACATAACAAAGAATGGTGATGCGCGGCTTGTTCCAATGTCGACCTTCGCAGAGGATGCAATCCGTTCACTTTATACGCCCAACAGGAGCGGCAGGATATTTGATTTTTATGACTCCGACGGACTCGGTAAAGCCTACAGTCGTGCGTGCAAGCGGGCTGGCATTGTTGGCTTGCGTTTTCATGATTTAAGGCATGAAGCAGCATCAAGATGGGCGAAAAGAGTTCCAGTCGCAACATTGGCGAAGATTTTCGGATGGAAAACTTTGCAAATGGCAATGCGCTATTACAACCCAACGGCAGAAGAGTTAGTTGCAGCGGTTCGTGATGTCGATGATCGAAATCCGCCGCCATCGGTCAGAGTGCCGGTCGTCAATGAAATTCATCGTTCCCTAGAAGCAAATTCTTCTCGACCGAGATTAACGACGGTGAGTGCCAATCTTCGGGTAAAAACAAGCACATTAAGCAATAACGTGATTGAAGTTCAATTTGGTCAAAGGAGCGCAGTATGAAAACGAATTTACCGATTTCGGAAATACACGCATTGATGCAAAGTTCTAATGCGCTTGGATGGATGTGGCAGCGTGTCGAAAACAAACAAGATGTGCAATGGTCGTTGGTTCAGGCTGAGACGGGGAGTCCGCTCCAAGTGTATGCGGCTGGCGCGGTTTTGACAGCAGAGACACGTGCAATCGTACATTTGCTGCCAATACTGCTTGAGAGTATAGTCGACATCGAAAATGTCAATGCTGAGGTACTTCAGCGATTGGAGTTCGTCTACCTAGCTTTCACTGCAACTGCAGAACGTTTGCTTGAATAGAGCAACTCGAGCTATATGAGCAGTTAATGCTATTCAATCGAAGACTCAAAGATGCAATGATTTTGCTTAAGCAAAGTTTTTAACATGGCATAAGAACTGAGTGCATCAATTGAAAACCAACAAGTCATAGATTTAGTTTTCTTAGAAACTAGGGGCACCAAATTTTTTTGGTCCCCCTTTTTTTTGGGGTCCAATATACGATTAAGTCCTAAAATCTCTTCCCAAAAGACTTCTCAAATACTGGCGCCGATTCGTTGATATTGAGGAGAAGTATTGGCACTAGAATTAAGTGCTAAGGTAAAGGATCTAGCTTTTCCATCGCCTTTCGAACTAATGGCGTTGTGCTCGGCAATTGCTGCTTGATCTTGAAATATTTGATGGCAAGTCTTGAATCGCCTCTGCGAAAATTCAAGCGCATGGTCCAGTGATGTTGACGCGCATCTAAAATTGACATGTGGGGGGGCGGACTCGATTTTGTATGTCACGATTAACAAATGGGATGCAAAGTATGTCGTGCTTGCCACTACAGTGACGGTGAATGTTACCTGCCGCATGGTGAGTGAAGATGGCGTGGAAATTTTCAATGAAACGAAGCAATTGGAATACACGCCTGATAATGCCAATACCGGTAATCCACTCGCTAACTTGTTAGTGGCGGTGATCAATGCAGCAATTACGCGTGCCGCACCAAATTACTTGCCATTGACTAGACAGGCAAATTATCAATTGTTTTACATGGGACCAAATCCATTGCCGTTGGGGCCTTATTTGGCCTCTAAAAAATAGGGGCAAGATAGGCCGTTCGAGCGAACGGCCTATTAATGTTTGATATCGTCGAATATGGCTGACTTACGCACTAGCTGGGCACAACTTGATCACCACTCACTAATCTGCAGACGTTGTCTGACACCGTAAATTTGAAACTGCATCGCATCAAATACGTCGTCAAAATCATGCGCGGAGGTACTCAACGTTGGTAGTGATAGATTAGCCTCATGAAAAAACTGCGACTTTTCTGACACGCTCGTCCATGCGAGTTGCCACCAATCGAGTATGCGTGATCGTGCTTCAATCATCCGTGTTTTGCTTGGGACTCGATCACTTTTGGTGAGGTTTTCTTTTTCAGTTGAAGGCAATAGATTCCATTTGTCGTTGTTTGGCCAATACGCAAATGGAATGCAGTGATCAATATGAAGTGATTGATTTAACTTTGTATGACTCCACGCGCTGACAATCGTTTTTTCCTCGTTTCTCAATTGAGTTACTTTTCGACGAATTGAATAAGTGTCGTGAGCTTCATCGAGCCAGATGAGACCGTTGTGATAAGTCTGTAGATCGATATTGCGCGCTTTATTGGACGTATAGACCTGCATTTCGCGTACCCATTGTTGAACCAGTAGTGGATCTATCCAGCTGCTGTATTCTTGAAGGCAGCGCCACATTGATTCATCAAGAACAAAATGACCAAATGAATTCAAATAATCTTTGTTCAAGAGTACCTGTGCTTGTGTTTTCACGGTCTTGCGTTCAATCTCAAATAGACGATTACTAGATTCGCCATGATAGATGAATGTGACTGGTCCCTTATCGATGGTGGTAATCGTATCCCTGATGACTTTGTTGATCGCGACGGCATCATCACCTAGAAATACACTGCCTATCGTTAAATCATCAGCACCTACGTGTCTCAGTTTGTTCCAGTCATCTTCCCTAATAAACCCAAGCCCCAGATTTGAATTACTGCTTTGCTGTAACTCATACTTGTCGATTAATCTTTTGTATAAGCGTATCCAGTAAAGGGCGACTAGGCCGAGCGGTATCGCAATTTTTCCATCAGTTCTATCGGATACAGCTCCAGGGTGTGCATCAGCGATTCTGCATAGGGTACGCAACAGCGCTAATTTATAGGTAGAGATTTTATTGTCGTTGACGATGATTTTGCGTATCTTCGTTAGACTTCCGCTACCGTCATCAGGTAAGCGAAAAACTAAAGTCTGCCAACTGACTTCGGAGCGACCCAGTTCGTCAATGGCTTTTTCTGTACAAAGTTCAGTGGCTAGGGCAAATTTCTTTGCAAACAGCATCAGTTCTTCAGCAGAAACAGCAAATGA